>JAEWDF010000016.1 GCA_023390245.1 Pseudomonadota bacterium | reverse complement strand
GGCCGGGGCGGCGTCGGGCGCGGAGCGGGCGTCGGCGTGGGGGCCGGCGCGGGCGGAGGCGGGGTCGGTTCCGGTTCCGGCGCCGGCGGGACCTCCTCCGGCGAGCTCAGCGGCGCCGTGGCCGCGTCATCGGGCGAGGGCTCCGGCTGCGGATTGTCGGCGGCGGCGGCCAGGACGGTCTCCTCCGACACGATGGAGACGGGCACGGCGTTGGCCAGCGGACGCGGCGCGTCGCTGCGATCCGCGAACGCCAGGAAGGCCAGCGCGACCACCCCGCCGTGCAGGGCGATGGAGCCGAGGATGGCGGGGCTCGGCCGGCGCAATTCAGCCCTCCGCGTCCGGCGCCGTGTCGGTGATCAGGTTCAGCTTGGTGAAGCCGGAGGCGGACAGCCGCGCCATCACCCGGGCCACGGCCTGGTAGGGCGCGCGCCCATCGGCGCGCACGAACACCGGCCGCTCGCGCGCCGTCTCCACGCCGCCGGCCTGGGTCAGAAGCCGCGTCGCCAGGGCCTCGAAGCTGGTCTCCTCCTGGTCGATGAAGATGGCGCCCTGCTGGTCGATGGAGACCGTCAGCGGTTCGTTGTTGGTCTCCACCGCGCTGGCCTCGGTCTTCGGCAGTTCGACCGGCACCCCGACCGTCAGCAGGGGCGCCGAGATCATGAAAATGATCAGCAGCACCAGCATCACGTCGACCAGCGGCGTGACGTTGATCTCGGTCAGGGGACCGCGACGCCCCCGCCGGCCGCGGCGGCCGTGACCGCCGCCGCCCGCACCGCCCAGGGCCATGTCAGTAGCCCCGGTTCAGGTCGATGCCGCTCGACGGCGGCGGCGGCGCCGGCGGCGCCGAGGGTCCGCCCAGACGGCGCGCCACGGCGGCCTGCAGGTCGTCGGCGAACGCTTCCAGCCGCCCGACGAACTTGCCGGCGTCGATCGAGAACTTGTTGTAGGCGATATAGGCCGGGATGGCCGCCGCCAGGCCGATGGCGGTGGCGAATAGGGCCTCGGCGATGGCCGGGGCCACCGTGGTCAGGTTGGTGTTGCCGGCCGCCGCGATGCGGCCGAAGGCGTTCATGATGCCCCACACGGTGCCGAACAGGCCGATGAAGGGCGAGGAGGTGGCCACCACCGACAGCACGCCCAGGCCGTTCTCGATCCGCTGTCCCTCGCGCGCGATCAGGCTGTCCATCGCCCGGTCGATGCGGGTCATCAGCAGTTCGCCCTGGTGCTCGTTCAGCGCGCCGCGCTGGCGCGCCTCGCGCCAGTCGGCCAGGGTCAGCACCAGCATGCGCGGCAGCGGATGCTCCGGCTGCGGCCCGGCCTGGGCCGCCACGTCCTCCAGCGACCGACCCGACTGCACGGCCTTCTCGAAGGCGTCGGCCTGGCTGTTGAGCCGGGTGAAGCGGACGGCCTTGTCGATGATCACCGTCCACGACCACAGCGAGGCCAGGGCCAGGCCGATCATCACCGCCTTCACCACCCAGTCGGCGGTCAGGAACAGGGCGACGGGATTCAGCATCGAGGCGTCGGCGGGCGAAGTCATTCAGGCGCTCCGGCGGGAAACGGGATTCGTCGCGCCCTTTCGACCGAGCGGGCGTGACCATTGTGTGGCGGGGCTTAGCGCGACGGCGCGGCGGCGTCACCTGACAGCCGCGTCATCGGCAGGGGCGATCAGTCGCCCGCCGGACGCCGCATCGGATCGACGGCGACCGAGACCGGCTGGCCGACGCTGACGATCACGCCCTCGTGCCCTTCCTTGGCGATGGAATAGGTGGCCGCGTCCTTCATCAGCTGGTCCTCGCAGGCGTGGTCGCCAGCCCGGCCCAGGTCGGCGCAGCCCAGCTTGGCCGCGTCGGCCCAGCCGCGCACCCGCCGCGTCGCCGCCTCGGCCCGCGCCACCGCTGCCTCATCCTCGGCCTTGGCCTGGGCGACCAGCGCCTGTCGCGCGCCCTGCTGGAACTGGAGCTCCGCCTGGCCCGCCATCTTGCGTTCCCAGACCTTGTAGTAGGGACAGCCGACCAGGCCGCCGCCCAGCAGAAGCAGCGCCAGGAGCGCCAAGGCCGCCAGAGCGCCTGCGGTGAAGCCGTCCGATTTCATCGTCGTCTCCTCAATAGACGCGCCAGCTTAGCCTTGACCGGGCTCGGCCGCCAGCCAGGGTCGGACCTTCTCCATCAGCGCCTGGGTCGGGCGGCGCGGCCGGCCGTCCAGATGGATGCAGACGGCGACCACCTCGGCCCGGCACAGCACGTCGTCGCCGCGCTCGATCGCCTGGCGGATCAAGAGGCGCGGCCCCTTCACCGTCTCATAGACGGTGCGCACGACCAGGGCGTCGTCGATCCGCGCCGGCTTCAGATAGCGGATGTTCAGCTCCGACACGACGAACGCCAGCGGCTCCTCGGCGTCCAGAAGGTCGGCGTGGCCGACGCCCGCGGCGCGCAGGAAATCCGACCGCCCGCGCTCGAAATAGCGGACGTAGTTGGCGTGATAGACCAGGCCGGTGAAGTCGGTGTCCTCGTAATAAACGCGCACCGGCAACAGGTGCTCGCGTCCGTCGAACCGGCCGGCCGTGGGGAGATCGTCGCTCATGCGCCCTTCCTAGCGCGGCGGGGGCGCCCGCAGGAAGCCGGGGCAGTAGCGCTGGCGCATCTGGCGGAACTCTGTCGGCAGCGGATCGTCGCTGAACAGGATGCGGTTGGGGATGGAGACGAAGGCCACCGCCTCCCCGCCCCGCGTCCGGCCGATATAGCCGCACATGGCCCGCCGCGCGCCCGCCTCGGCGTAGCGCAGCTCGGCCCCGCGCCCGGCCTGCTCGCGGATCTGGCGACGGACGCGGTCGGCCGCCGGCTCGGGCTCGGGCAGCCGCGTGCGGTGCGTCGCGAACCAGAATCCGGCGCCGCCCAGAGCCATGAGCAAGGCCAGCAGCGCCAGGCCGATCGCGCGCGCCGAGGCGGCCCGGCGCACGGCGTCAGGCCTCGTCGCCTTCGATGAATTCCAGCGGCGTGTCCGCCGGCGGCAGGCAGCTCCGGTCCACGGGCCTGGACGGATCGCGCAGGAAGTCGCGCGCCATGCGGCGGGTGCAGGGGCTGGCGCTGATGACGCCGTGGGTGGCGTTGACGACGATCACCACCTGGCTGTTGGAATAGCCCTTGGCCGCGGCCTCGGTCAGCGGCGGCGGGCAGCCGGGATCGATCTCGGCGGCGACGAACAGGGTCGGGATGTCGGTGACGACCGGCGCGTTCTCGATCGGGTCGGCCGGAGTCTCGCTGATGGCGTCGCAGACGTCGAACAGGCGCGACAGCGACGGCACAAGCACCTCCGCCACCGGATCGCCCGCGGCTCCGGCCGCCAGCCGCTCGCGGGATTCGAACGGCAGTTCCTCCTTGCACAGATGGGTCATCTGCTGGCCCTCGGTGTAGTAGGTGCGGTCCTCGGCGATCTCGGCCACCGGGCTCAGGTCGCCGGCGATGATCCGGTCCAGGTCCGCCGGCAGGCGGCGCACGCCCGTCCGGTCGTAGGTGGTGTCCATCAGGAAGGCGGACAGGTCGTCCACGGTGAAGGTCCGGCCGTCCTTGCCGGTCACCGGCCCGGCCAGCCACTTGCGCGCCTCGGCCTCGAAGCGGGCCTGGAGGTTCGGGTGGCGCGCGGCGCAATCGGCCTGGGCCTCGCACTTGGCCAGGATGATCCGGACGGCGGTCGAGACCTGCTCAGGCGTGCCGACGGCCCAGTTGCCTTCGGGGGGCCAGGGGCTGTCCATCACCGCGGCGCGGACGATCTGGGGCTGGTGGGTGATCACCGCCGCCTCGATGCGCGGGCCATAGGAGCCGCCCCACAGATCGATCTTCTCATAGCCCAGCACCTGGGCCAGATCGCGGACATCGTCGGCGATGACGGCGGAGTTGTACCAGTTCAGGTCGATCCCCTGCGCCTGATAGCCCTTCAGGCAGGCGATCAGCCCGTCGCGGTCGGCGTCGGACGGCGGGCCGGCGTCGGTCAGTTGCACGCCCGGGCAATCCAGCGACGGGTTTCCGCGCCCGCCGCCACGCTGGTCGAACAGGACCACGTCCTGGTCCACCGCCATCAGGTCCGGCCGCTGCTTCAGCGCGCGCAACATGTTCCCGGCCGCCGGCGTCAGGGCGCCGCCCGGCCCGCCGTGGAACATCACCACCGGCGGCAGCGCCTGGCCCGAGGCGTCGATGTAGGGATCGCTGGCCTTCAGGATCACCACGGCGATGTCGATGCGGCGGGCGTTGGAGCCGTCGCGCGCCTCGTCGACCGTCAGGGTTCCGCATCGCACCTGACGCGCATCGGTCGGCCAGTCGGCGGGACAGGCGGTGTCGGTGAAGACCGGCTCGGCGGCGCGGGCGGGCGGCGCGGCGGCTCCAATCAAGGCGATAGCGAAGGCCAGTCCGGCCAGGCTGCGCAGGATCATGCGTTTCTCCCTCTCCGCCGCCAGCAAACGCCGCTCCCGGCGGCTTGGCAAGACGCGCTCAGTCGAACAGGTCGCCGGCCGTCGGAGCGTTGCCGGGGGTCCGGGGCGGCTCGGACAGGCCCAGGTGGGCGTAGGCGCGGGCGCAGGCCATGCGGCCGCGCGGCGTGCGCTGGATGAAGCCCTGCTGGAGCAGATAAGGCTCGATCACATCCTCGACCGCATCGCGCGCCTCGGCGATCGCCGCCGCCAGCGTATCCATGCCGACCGGCCCGCCGCCGTAGTTCTCGATCAGCGCCTTCAGGAAGCGGCGGTCCAGGCTGTCCAGCCCCGCCTCGTCCACCTCCAGCCGCGACAGGGCGCGGGCGGCGGCCTTGCGGTCGATGACCCCGCCCCCGTCCGCCGTCGCGAAATCGCGCACCCGGCGCAGCAGCCGGCCGGCGATCCGGGGCGTGCCGCGCGAGCGTGAGGCGATCTCCAGCGCCCCTTCCTCGTCGATGGCCGCGCCCATCTTGCGCGCCGTGCCGCGCACCACCGCCGTCAGGTCCTCCGGCGAATAGAATTCCAGCCGCAGCGGAATGCCGAACCGGTCCCGCAGCGGCGTGGCCAGCAGGCCCGCCCGCGTCGTCGCCCCGACCAGGGTGAAGGGCGCTAGGTCGATCCGCACCGACCGCGCCGACGGCCCCTCGCCGATGATCAGGTCCAGCACATGGTCCTCCATGGCCGGATAGAGGATCTCCTCCACCTGCGGGTTCAGCCGGTGAATCTCGTCGATGAACAGGACGTCGCGCGGCTCCAGATTGGTCAGGATGGCCGCCAGGTCGCCGGCCTTGGCCAGGATCGGGCCGGACGTCGCCCGGAACCCGACGCCCAGTTCGCGCGCCACGATCTGGGCCAGTGTCGTCTTGCCCAGGCCCGGCGGGCCGAACAGCAGGACATGGTCCAGGGCCTCGCCGCGCCCGCGCGCGGCGTCGATGAAGACCTTGAGATTGCCCTTGGCCTGGGGCTGGCCGACGAACTCGGCCAGGGTCTGCGGCCGCAGGGCGCGATCGAAGGCCTCGCCGGCTTCGGCCTCGGGGGAGATGACGCGGGTCATGGCTGGTCCGAGCAGCGAGTGGCGAGTGGCGAGTGAAAAGTGAAAAGTGAGCCAAGACGTGAGCGGGGTTCAACGGCGCGGCAGCTCATGGCGCTCACGCCTTGCTCACCAGCACTCTTCACCCCTCGCCACGCCCTCATCGCCCCAACTCCTGAAGCGCCGCCCGGATGACCGCCGACAGTTCGGCGTCATCGCCCAGGCGGATCAGCGCCTGGTCGACGGCCCGGCGGGCGTTGACCTCGGCGACGCCCAGGCTCAGCAGGGCGGAAACAGCCTCGCCGGTAATCGACGGGGCCAGCGGCGCGGCCTCGACAGGCGCGCCCGGCGCGGTCGGGGTGAAGCTGACCTCGCCCAGCGGCTTGCCCTTCAGCTCGGTCACGATGCGCAGCGCCAGCTTCGGCCCGACGCCGTTGGCGCGCGCCACCGCCGCCTTGTCCTCGCGCGCCACCGCGCCGGCCAGCTCGCCCGGCGGCAGCACGTCCAGCACCGCCAGCGCCGCCTTCGGCCCCACGCCCTGAATGGCCAGCAGGGTGGTGAAGGCGCGCCGCTCGTCCCGCGTCAGAAAGCCGTAGAGGCGCGGCCCGTTCTCCGCGCTCCAGGAACCCTCGATATGCAGGGTCGCCTCGTCACCGGGCGCCGGCAGCCGCCCCAGGGTCCGCGCGCCGCAGGCGACGACATAGCCCACGCCGGCGCAGTCGATCAGGCAGTGATCCGGCTCGACCTCCGCCAGCACGCCCCGCAGCCGCCCGATCACGCCGCGCCTCGCGTCATCGTTTCCAGCAGGGTCCGCTTCCTCAGCTGCGCATGGGTGACGGCCACAGCCAGGGCGTCGGCGGCGTCGGCCTTCACGTCCCCCGCCGTCGGCAACAGCCGCTTCACCATGAAGGCGATCTGGGTCTTGTCGGCGTGGCCGGCCCCGACCACCGCCTTCTTGATCAGGTTCGGCGAATATTCCGCGACCGGCAGGCCGCAGCGCGCGGGCGCCAGCATGACGGCGGCGCGGGCGTGGCCCAGTTTCAGCGTCGAGGACGGATTGACGTTGACGAACACCTCCTCGACCGCCGCCTCCCCGCAGCGGTGATTGGCGCAGACGGCCGCCAGCGCGTCCAGCAGATGCAGCAGCCGCTCCGACAGGGGCGCGGTTTCCGGCGGCGTCACCACGCCATGCGCGACCCAGCGCAGGCGCGCGCCCTCCGACACGATCACGCCCCAGCCGGTGCGGCGCAGGCCGGGGTCTAGGCCCAGGATTCGGACAGAGTCGTTCGCCATCCGTTCCTCATGCCCGAAAGAGGGTTAGCGGGCAATGAACCGATCAGTCGTCGCGCGGATCGAGGCTGTAGGCGACCACGCCGGGGATGGCCCGAAGCGCGCCGGCCAGCTGCTTCAACTGCGCCTCCGACGCCGCCTTCAGCCGCCAGCTCCGCCGCTGGAGCCGCCCCTCGTCGATCAGTTCGAAACGGTCGTGGCGCGGGCGGGGATCGACCGCCCGCATCGCCGCCTCAACCGCCTCCCCCGCCGCCTGGTCGTCGCGCGCCCAGGCGGCTTCGACATCGACCAGGGTGCGCGGCGGCAGGCTCCTGCTGACCAGCCTCAGTCCCGTCAGGATCGCCATCGTCACCACCGTCGCCGTGATCGCCAGCGCGTGCAGGCCGATCCCGAACAGCAGGCCGATGGCCGAGGTGATCCACAGCGACGCCGCCGTCGTCAGGCCGTGGATGGAGAAGCCGGTGCGGAAGATCACCCCGGCGCACAGGAAGCCGATGCCGGTCAGCACGCCGTGCGCCATGCGGGTCGGATCGCTGACGACATTGCCGCCGGGCACGCCCCGGAAGGCCCAGTCGGCCTGGGACGCGGCCGCCAGCATCAGCAGGGTCGAGGCCAGGCCGACCAGGATGTGGGTCCGCAGCCCCGCCGCCCGGCCGCGCCATTCCCGCTCAAGCCCGATCAGGCCGCCGGCGACGACCGATCCCAGGATCGGCAGCAGGGTTCCATCGAGGGCGTCCGGCGTCATCCGTCCTCAACGGCGACGCTTGCGGGATGTTCCGGCCCGGCTCAGCCGACGATGGCCTGGACCAGACCCGGGTCCGATGCGGCGGCGCGCCCGCCGCGCTCGCGGCGGGCGGCGTCCAGGGCGGCGGCCGACATGGCCGCCTCCGCGCGGCTCGCCTCCAGTTCGTCGCGGAGGGCGGCCATCTGCTGGGTCATGGCCTGGAGCCGGGCCTCGCTCTCCTCCTGGACGACGGACAGCTTGGCCTGGAGCTTGAGCATCCGCTCCTCGGCGCGGCTGATCGCCTTGTCGTGCGCCATGGCGGCCTTGCTCAGCGCCTCGGCGCGCTCCACCGCGGCGACGCGGGCGGTGTCCATGGCGGCGTTCCTCTGGCGCGTCTCCTCGGCCTCGGTCTCCAGCGCGCGGATGCGCTCCTGCGCCCGATCCAGGCTGGTCTGCAGCGCCTCGGCGCGACGTTCGGCGGCCTGGCCGCCGGACTGCAGGTCGGCCAGGCGCGAGGTCTGCTCGGTGTTCAGCACCTCCAGGCCGTTGGCGCGGGCGGTCGCGGTGTCCAGCCGGGCGGTCAGGGCGGCGGTCTCCGCCCGTGCGGCCTCGACCTGGTTCTCCAGCGACCGCAGCGCGCGCGCCGATTCGGCCTGTTCGGAGGCGGCGCGGGCCCGTTCCGTCGCCAGCAGGCCCTCGCCCGCCGCCGCCGTCCGGGCGAGGCTGGCGACCTCATGGCCCACCTCGTCGACCCGGCGGCGCAGGACGACGTTTTCTTCCAGAACCAGGGCGTGGTCGCGCTGCGCCTGGGCGCGCGCCGTCTCCGATTCCGAGCGGGCGCCCTCGGCCAGCTTCAGCTGCTCGCGCAGGCTCGCATGGTCCTGCTCCAGTTCGCGGATGCGCTGGGCGGCGGCGCGATCCGCCGCCTCGAAACCTTCGATCCGGCTGGCGGCCTGGGTCAATTCGCTGCGCAGCTGGCCCAGCTCGACCCGCGCCTCCTGCAGGTTCGCGGCCTGTTCGGCGCCGCGCGCCGTCAGGTCGTCCGCCCTGGCCTCGACCTCCGCCAGCGTCTCGGACAGCTTGCGGTTCTCGGCCTTGAGCGCATCCTGCCGCGCGATGGCGTCGGCGTGGGCGCTGCGCAGGTTGATCAGTTCGACGTGGCCGTCCCGACGCGAGCGGAACTCCGCCTCCAACGGTTCGCGCAACTGCCCCAGCAGGCCCTCGAACGCGCCGAAGCGCTGGGCCATCTCCGACAGCTGGTCGAGACTGCCCTGGATGGTCTCGAACCGTTCGCCGATCAGGCCGGCGACATCCTGCTCGGACGCCCGCGCCGCCTGCATCTCGCCGCCCGCGTCGGCCTTTCCGGCGCGCGACAGCACGCGATCGATCCTGGTCAACTTCATGGCGCGGCCCCCGCATCCTGCATCGGTCAGGCGGAGGCCCCTCGAAGGCATCGAATCGGGCCGCCCGCCACAATCTTGCCTAGGACGTTAATCGGCCCGCCGGACCGAGTCGAGACTCGCGTTCGCTGATCAGCCCGCGTACTTGGCCGCGTCCTCGTCCGAGACGGACTCGTTCGAATAGACCTGCTGCACGTCGTCCTCGCCGTCCAAAGCGTCCAGCAGCTTGAACAGCGTGCCGACCGATTCGCCGTCCAGCGGAATCTCGGACTGCGGCTTCCAGACGATGGCGGTCGACTTGGGATCGCCCAGGACCTTGGACATGGCTTCGGCGACCTCGTTCAGGTCCTCGAAGGCGGTCCAGATCACATGGCCCGGCGCGTCCTCGTAGATGTCGGGCTTGACCAGGTCGCTCTCGACGTCCTGGGCCCCGGCCTCGATGGCGGCCTCCATCACGGCGTCCTCCGTGCCCGCCTCCGCCGGATACTGGATCTTGCCGACGCGGTCCCACATGAAGGTGACCGAGCCGGTCTCGCCCAGGTTCCCGCCGTTCTTGGCGAAGGCCGAGCGCACGCCGGAGGCGGCGCGGTTGCGGTTGTCGGTCAGCACCTCGACGATGATCTGCACGCCGCCGGGGCCGCGACCCTCGTAGCGGATTTCCTCCATCGCATCGACTTCGCCGCCCGAGGCCTTCTTGATGGCGCGGTCGATGTTGTCCTTGGGCATGGACTCGGCCTTGGCGTTGTTCACCGCCAGGCGCAGGCGCGGGTTCATGGCCGGATCGGGCAGCCCCGACTTGGCCGCCACGGTGATTTCACGCGACAGGCGCGAGAACAGCTTGGAGCGCACCGCGTCGGCGCGTCCCTTGCGGTGCATGATGTTCTTGAATTTCGAATGGCCGGCCATGGATCGATGTTGTCTCGCAACGGGGGCAGAGGCGCGCCTCCTAGCGGATGGAGGCCATCCTGTCACGATGGACGCCAGGGGGTGGAACCGCGACGCTTCGGGCGTATTGATCCGGCATGTCCCTGAACCGCTGGAGCGTCCCTATGAACGCCGCCGACATCTATGAGGCCGAGGGCCGCGCCGACGACGACCTGCACGAGGCCGACATCGTCGAATGGTACGAGGCGCGTCCGATCACCGTGTCCACCGCCGTGGCCAGCGGCGCGGTCGTCACCGCCTTCGCCCTGGGCGCCCTGACCGCGGTCGGCGCCCTGTTCCTGTTGGGCCGGCTGGACGACTAGCCGAGTCGGGCGGTCCCGGTCGTGGACCGGCTCGGGGAGATGACCAAGGTTTAACTGGCGGTCCTGCGCGCGCCGCGCCTAGCTGGCGCGTCCCGGAGGTTCGTCATGAAGACCATTCTCGCCGCCCTGCTGCTGTCCGTCGCCGCCGCGCCCGCGGCCGCCGAACGGACCCTGGAGCTCCAGCCCCTGCGGGAGCGGCTGCGCACGATCCGGATCGAGATCAACGGCCAGGCCGGCGACTTCCTGCTGGACACGGGCGGGGGCGTGACCGTCATATCGCCCGGCTTCGCCGAACGGATCGGCTGTCGGCCCTGGGGCCGGATCACGGGCTTCCGCATGTTCGGCGACCGTCTGGACATGCAGCGGTGCGACGGCGTGTCCGTGGCGACGCAGGGCCTGGACCTCGGTCGCCAGACCGTGGCGGTGCTGGATTCCACGCCGTTCCTCCAGCCGGGCGAGGTCCCGCCCGACGGCGCCATCGCCATGGACATCTTCGCCGACAGGGTCGTCACCCTGGACGTGGCGGGGAACCGCCTGATCGTCGAGGACGAGGCCAGCCTGCCCGCCCGCATCGCCGGCGCGACGGAACTGCCGCTGCGGGTGTCGCGCGAGGTCTGGGGCGTCGATCCCTATGTCGGCGTCGACACGCCGCAGGGCCGCCTTTGGTTCATCCTCGATTCCGGCGCGGGCGGCGTGTTGTTGGTGGCGAAGGACAACGCCGAGGCCTTCGGTCTGGACCCAGCGGCCGAGGGTCCCCAGCCGCTGCGGTTCGACCTGGCGCCGGGCGTTCCCGTCGAGGGCCCGGCCGTGACGCCCGAGATGAGCCTGCTGGGAAATCTGGGCATGCCCTTCATGCGCGACTATCAGCTGACCATCGACTTTCCGAACCAGCGGCTCTGGGTGCGGCGCAATCCCGATTGAGGCGACGGCCGGCTCAGCGCCCGATCTCGATCGCCTTCACGCGGCAGGCGGCGCACACTTCCGCCTTCAGGATCAGGGTGTTGGTTCCCTCCAGGAACCGAAGGGCCGGCGTCGCCACCCGCCGCCAGCCATCGGCGTTCGACAGGTCGACGGTCACGGCCTCTCCTCCGTTCAGCGTCACCGACACGCGGCCCGGCCCTGAACCGACCACCGCCACGGACCGCGCGCCCGCCTCGTCGGCGGAGAGGGTGTAGCGCAGCCATTCGCCGGTTTCGAACTCCGCCACGACGGGCTCGCCCCCCTCTTCCACGGCGATATCCACGCCGTCGTTGCGCCAAGTCCGGCCGGTGTTCCACCAGGGAATGCGCTCGCCCGGCCCGTCCGTGTCGGAATCATAGGCGTCCGACCAGGCGACGCCGGCGCGACCCAGGTCGTAGTCGGCGGCCCGGATCGTCAGGCCTTCCGCGCCGATCCGGTGCTCGCGGAACGGAACGGCCGCGTCCGAATGCGGCTGGCGCAGCATGGCGTCGATCACGTCGCGATGGACGATGGTGTTCTCGAAGCGGATGTCATGCGTCGCCATCCGCATCAGCGTCGCCTCGGCCTCGGCCGCCGACGGGCGCGGCCCCTTGCCGGTCAGCCAGGCGACCAGGACGGGCCAGCCGGGGTTGGGCGTGATCTCCAGCGGCTGGTTGAAGCCGATCTTCTTCAGCGGCCAGAAGGCCCAGCCGATCCCCTCGCCCTCGACCATGCCGATGGTTTCGGTGAACCAGCGATTGGAGTTCTCGCCCGACTCGCCCAGCCACAGCGGCGCGCCGGTCTCGTCGCGCAGCCGCAGCATCTCGGCGATGGAGTTCCGGTCCGTGGCGTTCCAGTATTTGTGGAAGCTGATCGCCGTATTGGCGTCCCACAGGGGCGT
The DNA here is from genome assembly GCA_023390245.1 of Pseudomonadota bacterium. Classification (GTDB taxonomy): domain Bacteria; phylum Pseudomonadota; class Alphaproteobacteria; order Caulobacterales; family Caulobacteraceae; genus Brevundimonas. Next base: position 6,674 of record JAEWDF010000016.1, on the reverse strand, counting down.
GACCCCGCGATAGTTGTTGCCCCAGCAGTTGCCCTCGATCACCACCATGTGCCGCTGGTCGACCTCGCGGATGGCGGCGGTGATCCGCATCATCAGGTCGCGCAGCGGGGCGTTCGTCGTCTCCTCGCAGCCATGCCCGCCGCCCGGCCCCTCGAAATCCCAGTTCGGCTCGTTGATGATGTCATAGGCGCCGATCGCCGGCTCGTCGGCGTAGCGTTCGGCCAGCCGACGCCACAGGGCGATGGTCTTCCTCTGGTTCTCGGCGCTGTCCCACAGCGAGGGCTTGGACGGATCGCGGTCCGAGATGGCCAGGTCCGATCCCTGGCCGCCCGGCGCGGCGTGCAGATCGAGGATCAGGTACATGCCGTTGGCCTTCACCCAGGCCAGCAGGTCGTCGATCTGGCGGAAACCCTCTTCGTTCCAGGTGTCGCGGCCCGGAACCGGCTCCCGGTCGGCCGGCAGGGTCAGCCGGTCATAATGCATCGGCAGCCGCACGGAGTTGAAGCCCCACCGCCCCATGGCGTCGATGTCGGCCTTGGTCACATGGTTGGCGCGCCAGGCGGCGTAGAAGGCCTCGGTCTTCTCCTCGCCGATCAACTCGGCGATGCGGGCGCGGATCACGTGCTGCTGGCCCAGTTCGCCCAGTTCCAGCATGTAGCCTTCCTGGAGCACCCAGCCGCCCAGACCCATGCCGCGCAGGATCACTGGCTCGCCCGCCTCGTTGACGATCCGCGTCCCCTCGGCCCGGAGGAAGGTCTGGGCCTGGCCGGCGGTCGGAGCGCCCAACAAGGCCATCGCCAACACCGCCGCCGCCGCTCCACGTTTCAACATCAAAGCCTCCCGATTGAGAACGTTCTCAAAATTCGGCGCGGAAAGAGGGCCGAAGCCCTCCGCCGCTCATTCCGCCAGAAGGTTCTCCACCACCCGGCGCAGTTTGTCCGGCAGGGGCTTGGGCCGGCGGGTCTCGGCGTCGACATAGACATGGACGAAGTGGCCGATGGCGGCGGGCACGTCTACGCCGCGCTTGAACACCGCCCAGCCGTAGGTGACGCTGGAGGTCCCGATGCGGTCGACCTTGATCCCCACCTCGATCACGTCCGGAAAGGCCAGGGACGAGGTGTAGCGGCAGCCGCTGTCCACCACCAGGCCGATGGAGTCGCCCAGCGCCCCGGCGATCAGCAGGTGGGCGTTCACCGCCGAATCCACGAACTCGTAGAATTTGGCGTTGTTGATGTGGCCATACTGGTCGTTGTCGGCCCATCGGGTCGAGACCATGTGGAAGGCCCGGTAGGTCGCGCGGTCGGCCAGGGGGCCTTCTTCTCGTTTCGGCATCGGTTTCCTTTCCCTCTCGGCGCTGGCGGCTTTTCGCCGCTCGGGTCCGATCTCGGACGCTCGGGCTTGGACGACGCGGCGTCAAGCGCCTATCGCATGACAAACCATGACAGGGCGCCGCATCGGACGCCCCGCCCGGAGGTTTCGCTGATGACCGTCGCCGCCCGCGCCGCCGTCCTGTCCGCCATGGGCGCGCCCCGCCCCTACGCCGACAGCCGGCCGCTCTCGATCGAGACCGTGACGCTCCAGCCGCCAGGGCCGGGCGAGGTGCAGGTGGCGATCCGCGCGGCGGGCCTTTGCCATTCGGATCTGTCGGTCATCAACGGCGACCGTCCCCGCCCCCTGCCGATGGCGCTGGGCCACGAGGCGGCCGGGGTGGTCGAGGCGCTGGGCGAGGGCGTGGACGACCTGGCGGTCGGCGATCATGTCGTCATGGTCTTCATGCCGTCGTGCGGCCATTGCGCGCCCTGCGCCGGCGGGCGGCCGGCCCTGTGCGAGCCGGGCGCGGCGGCCAACGGCAAGGGCGAACTGCTGAAAGGCGGCCGGCGCATCTTCCGCGAGGGCCAGCCGATCCACCACCACCTGGGCTGCTCCGCCTTCGCCGAACGCGCGGTGGTGTCGCGCCGCTCTCTGGTCCGGGTCGATCCCGATCTGCCGTTCGAGGAGGCGGCGCTGTTCGGCTGCGCGGTCCTGACCGGCGTCGGCGCGGTGGTGAACACCGCCCAGGTGCGCGCGGGCCAGTCGGTCGTAGTCGTCGGCCTGGGCGGCGTGGGCCTGGCGGCGGTGATGGGCGCGCTGGCCAGCGGCGCGGCGCCCGTCGTGGCGGTCGATCTGTCCGAGGACAAGCTGGCCCTGGCCCGCTCTCTCGGCGCCGTCCGGACCGTCAACGCCGCCGACGCCGACGCGGTCGATCAGGTGCGCGCCCTGACGGGCGGCGGCGCCGACTTCGCCTTCGAGATGGCCGGCTCGGTCCGCGCCCTGGACGCAGCCTGGCGCATGACGCGGCGCGGCGGGACCACCGTCACCGCCGGCCTGCCGCCGCCCGAGGCGGCGCTGGCGGTCAATGTCGTCTCCCTGGTCGGCGAGGAGCGGACACTGAAGGGCTCCTACATCGGAACCTGCGTGCCCAGCCGCGACATCCCGCGCTACATCGCCCTCTATCGCCAGGGCCGCCTGCCGGTTGACCGGCTGATGAGCGGAACCATCGGCCTGGACCAGATCAACAGCGGCTTCGACCGCCTGGCCGACGGCGAGGTGGTGCGGCTGGTGGTGCGCTTCTGAGTCTTCAGCCCAGGAAGCGGTCGACCGCGGCCTGGAACCGCGTCGGCTGGTCGATCATCACCTGGTGTTCGGCGCCCTCGATCCGCTCGAACCGGGCGGGACGCGGCAGGGTCGAGAAGCCGTAGCGGAACAGACCCTCCAGCCGGTTGCGGGCGCTGCGTTCGTCGCGGCTCCAGCCATAGACGACGGTGACCGGCGCCTTGATCTCGGCCAAGCGGCGGCGCAGGTCGATGGTCAGCACCTCGTACAGCCCTTGCGCCAACACCCGCCGGTCGCCGCCCTGCAGCCCCAGCCCCTGGAACACCATGTCGCCGGCCAGGCCCAGGTCGCCGCCCAGCGCCGAAACCTGCGCCTGCAGCGCCTTGTCCCCGAACAGCATCAGCCCCTGATAGGCTAGGCGCGCAAGGGGCTCCATCTGGTCGGCGGTGGCGCGCGAATCGACCAGGGCCGGGAAGAAGGGCGAGGCGTCCACCACCATCACCCGGTCGATCCGGTCGCCCATGTCGGCGGCGACGCGCAGGGCGATCTGCCCGCCCATCGAATGGCCGACCAGGGCCGGGCGGGCCAGGCGCTGCTCCAGGATGTAGCGGCGGATCTCGCTGGCGGCCGGCCCCTCCAGCCCCCCCGACGCATTGGCGCCGATGTTGGTCTGTCCGAAGCCCCTCAGCGTGACGAGGTGAACCCGGTAGCGGTCCGCCAGCCGGTCGGCGGTCGTGCGCCAGGCGTCGCCGGTCGAGCCCAGGCCGGGGATGAAGACGATGTCCGGCCCGCGCCCCCGCGCCTCCACGATGATGCGGCTCGATTGGAAGGCGGGCGCGGTCGGAATGGGCGGCGCCGGCGTCTGGGCCAGGGCCGGCGTGGCGAGGATCAGCAGGACGAAGGCGGAAAGGATCGCGCGGATCAGGGACATGACCCGCGCCTAACGCGTGATCGGGGCGAAGGGTTGGCGGATCACCGTCCCTTGAAGTCGGCCTTCCGCTTCTCGACGAAGGCCGTCATGCCCTCCTTCTGGTCCTCGAAGGCGAACAAGGAGTGGAACAGGCGCCGCTCGAAGCGCACGCCTTCGGTCAGCGTCGTCTCCAGCGCGACGTTGACCATCTCCTTGTTCATCATCACCGCCAGCGAACTCTGCGCCGCGATCCTGGCCGCCGCCTCGCGCGCCTCGTCCAGCAGGCGTTCGGCCGGGACCACGCGGCTGACCAGGCCGGCGCGCTCGGCCTCCGCCGCGTCCATCATCCGGGCGGTCAGGATCATGTCCATGGCCTTGGACTTCCCGACCAGGCGCGTCAGCCGCTGCGAACCGCCGATACCGGGCGCGACGCCCAGATTGATCTCCGGCTGGCCGAACTTGGCCGTCTCCGAGGCGATGATGAAATCGCACAGCATGGCCAGTTCGCAGCCGCCGCCCAGCGCATAGCCCGACACCGCCGCGATGATCGGCTTTCTGAACCGCGCGATGCGGTCGTGGCCCAGGGCGAAGAAGTTGGCCTTGAACATATCGGCGTAGGACTGGTCCGCCATCTCCTTGATGTCGGCGCCGGCGGCGAAGGCCTTGGTCCCCGATCCCGTCAGCACCAGGCAGCGCACGGCGTCGTCGTTCTCGACCGCATCCAGGAAGTCCGCCAGCTCCCCGAACAGGGTGGAGTTCAGGGCGTTCAGCGCCTCGGGCCGGTTCAGGGTCACGACCGCATAGCCGTCGTCGGAACGTTCGATCAGCAGGGTGGAATAGGTCTCGGCCATGACGGGATCTCCTGTTTCGCGTCCCGTCTAGCCCCTCCGGCGCATCAGGGCGAGGGTCAGGCCGAACCGCGCCAGCTCCGACAGGACGACGCAGCCCATCAGCCCGTTGGCGATCAGCACCGCCAGATTGCCGGGCGTCGCCGCGCGCAGGATCGGCCCCAGCGCCGGCTGGCCGATCAGCCCGACCAGAAACAGCGCCGCCGCCAGCGCCGTGACCAGGGCGATCAGCGCCATCAGCGACAGGTGGCTGGCCTCCAGCGCCGCGCGCCGCTCGGCCGCGCCCTCGCGCTGCGGGCCGCGCGACAGCAGCCGCGCGATCACGCCCAGCACGCCCTCGACAATCCCCACCATCAGCAGGCCCAGCAGAAACAGCCCGCCCATCTCCCGCGCAAAGCCGGGATCGGTCAGGCCGCCGCCGGCGATCTCCGAGCCCAGCACCCAGGCGTACAGCCCCCAGACGCCGGCGGTGGCGACGATGCCGATCCACAGATGCTGCTGGCGAAGGGTCATGGGCGGGGCCTCACAGGAAGGAATAGGGATCGACGTCGACGGTCAGGCGCACGGCGCCCGGGACCTTCACCCGCGACAGCCAGGCGCGCAGGAAGGCCTGGATGTCCACGTCGCGGTCGGCGCGCACCAGCAGGCGCTTGCGGCGCCGTCCGCGCACCAGGGCCAGGGGCGCATCGGCGGGGCCATAGACCTCCAGCCGCTCGGCGTTGGGAATGGCCTGGGCCAGGTCATTGGCGACCTTGTCCACCGCCATGGCGTTCTCGCTGGACAGGATGATCGCCGCCAGCCGGCCGTAGGGCGGGAGGGCGGCGATCTCGCGCTCGGCCATCTCGGCCTCCACGAAACCGTCCCGGTCGCCTGCGGCCAGGGCCTGGAGCACGGGGTGCTCGGGCGTCCAGGTCTGCAGCAGGGCGCGGCCCGGCTTGTCGGCGCGGCCGGCGCGGCCCGTCGCCTGGGCCAGCAGCTGATAGGTCCGCTCCGCCGCGCGCAGGTCGCCGCCGCGCAGGCCCAGGTCGGCGTCGACCACCCCCACCAGCGTCAGGCCGGGGAAGTTGTGGCCCTTGGCCGCCGCCTGGGTGGCGACCAGGATGTCGATCTCCCCATCCGTCATGCTCTGGATCAGGGCGCGCGCCGACTTGCCGTCCGGCGCCGTGTCGGAGCTGAAGACGGCGACGCGGGCGTCGGGGAACAGCTGGCGCACCTCTTCCTCGACCCGCTCCACGCCCGGCCCCACCGAGACCAGCGAATCCTCCGCCCCGCACGAGGGGCACAGCTTGGGCCGGGGCATGGAGAAGCCGGTCAGGTGGCAGACCAGCCGTCCGGTGTAGCGATGCTCGACCAGCCAACTGTCGGTGTCGGGCGCCGTCAGCCGGTGCCCGCAGGCGCGGCACAGGACGACGGGCGCATAGCCGCGACGGTTCAGGAACAGCAGGGTTTGCTCGCCCCGCGCCAGGGTCTCGCCGACCGCCTGTCGCAGCGGCTGGGACAGCCAGGTCTGCGGGTCGGGCGGGCTCTGGCGCAGATCCAGCAGCTCGATGTCGGGCAGCACCGCCGCCCCGTGCCGCGCGCGCAGCTTCAGCCAGCCATACCGCCCCTGCCGCGCGTTCCACAGCGTCTCCAGCGACGGGGTCGCCGAGGCCAGCACCACCGCCGCCCCCTCGATCCGCGCCCGCGCCACGGCCAGGTCGCGGCCGTGATAGACCAGCCCCTCCTCCTGCTTGAACGAGGTGTCGTGCTCCTCGTCCACCACGACCAGGCGCAGGTTGACGAACGGCAGGAACAGGGCCGAACGCGCCCCGACCACGATGTTGCAGCGCCCGCCGATCACCGCCTCCCACACCTGGCGTCGGCGCGGCGGGGCGACGCCGGAATGCCATTCCGCCGGGGCGGCGCCGAAGCGGGCGGCGATGCGCTCGATCAGCGCCTGGGTCAGGGCGATCTCGGGCAGCAGGATCAACACCTGCGCCTGGGGATCGGCCCGCAGCGCCTCCGCCACGGCCTCCAGATAGGTCTCGGTCTTGCCCGATCCGGTCACCCCGTCCAGCAGGAACGGCCGGAAGCCGCGCTGGGCGACTCCGTCCGCGATCGCGCCGGCGGCGGCCGCCTGGTCCGGGTTCAGGCTGGAGGGCGCATGATCGGGATCGGGCCGGTCGAACGCGGCCTCGGCCGACACCTCGAACGCCTCCAGCACCCCCTCGTCGATCAGGCCCTTGACCACGCCCGACGAGACGCCCGCCGCACGCGCCAGGTCCGGCCCGGCCATGGCGCGGTCGCCCAGCGCCTCCAGCACCGCCGCCCGGGCCGGCGTGGCG
>JAEWDF010000124.1 GCA_023390245.1 Pseudomonadota bacterium | reverse complement strand
CAGCGTGGCCCAGCCGTTGCGGCCCGAGGCGTAGATGTGCGGGAAGTCGAGCTGCTCCGGATCGGTCGCCAGCTCCAGGAAGAGATCCTGCGTCAGCGATACGACCTCCTCCGGCCGGGAAGCGGGGCGGTCGACCTTGTTGACGACGACGATCGGGCGCAACCCGAGCGCCAGCGCCTGCTGGAGCACCGTCCGCGTCTGCGGCATCGGCCCCTCGACGGCATCGACGAGGAGCAGGCAGCCATCGGCCATGTTGAGCACACGCTCCACCTCGCCGCCGAAGTCGGCGTGGCCGGGGGTGTCGATGATGTTGATGCGGGTCTCGCCCGCCTTGCCGTTCCACAAGACCGAGGTGCACTTGGCCAGGATGGTGATGCCGCGCTCGCGCTCCTGGTCGTTGGAGTCCATGGCGCGCTCGGTGGTCGCCTCATTGGCGCGGAACACGCCGGACTGGGCCAGGAGCTGGTCGACCAGGGTGGTCTTGCCGTGGTCGACGTGGGCGATGATGGCGACGTTGCGCAGGTTCATTTCGGGCTCGGGCGGACTGTGTTCGGTCACGGAGAGGGCCGCGCCGCTGCAATGGAATGCAGATGTGGGAGGAGTTTCGCGCGCCTCATACAGGCAAGCGGGCCGAAACGCCAGAGCGGCGCGCGCACAGGACGGGGCCCGGATCGCTCCGGGCCCCGTCCCGACGCCCGTTCCGGCGTCAGACCTTGGCCGACCGGCCGCCGATCCAGCGATAGAGGCCGAAGGTCAGCACGGCGAAGACGGCCAGGCCGACCAGCATCGCCGGCCAGGCCTCGCCCAGCGGCAGGGCGGCCCAGTCGGCGTTGCGGCTGGCCACGATGATGCCGGCGTTCAGCACGCCGAACAGGCTCTCGCCGACGATCAGGCCCGAGGCCAGCAGCACGCCCATGCGGCGGGCCACCGGCGCATAGGTCTTGGACGCCACCGCCCGCTCATACAGCCAGCCGCAGACCGCGCCGATCACCAGCATGGTGGTCACCGCCGCCGGCAGGTAGAAGCCGATGCCGACGGCCAGGGGCGGCAGCTTGACCTTGCGGTTGGTGGCCTTCTCCAGCACCGCGTCCAGGGCGATGACGGCCACGCCGATCACGGCGCCCAGGCCGATCAGGTCCCAGCGCAGGTCGCCGCCGATGACGCCGCGCGCCAGGGCCGAGATCAGCGTGGCCTGGGGCGCCGCCAGGGTGTGGGCGCCCTGGGCGATGGCCGGCGGGCCGCCCTCGAAGCCGAAGGCCTGGTTCAGCAGATTCAGGATGAAGGGGATGACCAGGGCGCCGGCGCCGACGCCGACGATCAGCGCCGTCTGCTGGCGCCAGGGCGTGGCCTCGACCAGCTGGCCGGTCTTCAGGTCCTGGAGGTTGTCGTTGGCGATGACGGCGACGGCGAAGACCACCCCCGTCACGATCAGGGCGAAGGCGATGATCGACGGATCGGCCGGCACGCCCGAAATCGCCATCACGCCCAGCATCAGCAGGGAGGCGATGACGATGGCCAGGATGCCGACGCCCGACACCGGGCTGTTGGACGAGCCGATCAACCCGGCCATGTAGCCGCAGATGGCGGCGACGGCGAAGCCGATCAGCACCACATAGACCAGGCCGCCGACCACCAGCATGGCGGTCGATCCGGCCAGGGCCGGGGCGCTCTGGGCGAACCAGGCCAGCAGGCCGGCGATGCCGACCAGGCAGGCCACCGACAGGGCGCCGACCAGCTTGATCGGCAGGTCCTGCTCGGTGCGGTCCAGCACCTCGCCATGGGCGCGGCGGGCGTTGGCCGCCAGGGCCGAGGCCAGGCCCGCGACCAGGGGCCTGGCCAGCTTCAGCAGGGTCCAGATGGCGGCCACGCCGATGACGCCGGCCCCCATGAAACGCACCTCGCGCGCCCAGACGGTGGAGGCCAGCTCCTCGGCCGAGGCGCCGGCGGGAATGCCGGCGGCGATCGAGGGCAGGCCGTGCGCCGTCAGCCAGGCGACGGTGTCGGGGCTGGTCAGCACCGGCACGGCGATGGCCCAGGCCAGCACCAGGCCGAACAGCTGGGCCAGGCCCACGGTCAGGCCGATCAGGTGGCCGGCGCCCAGCAGGGCGAACTGCATGCCGAAGCCGACGCCGGTGGCGCCGCCGCCCAGGGCGGCCGGCAGCTTCAGGAAGCGGGCCGTCTCGCCGGCGAAGGCGCGCGCGGCGACCAGCAGGGCGAAGCCGGCCGAGACGATCGCCCCGCCGACCACGATCCACAGGCCGGCCTTGTTCTCGCGCACCGCGCTCTCGGTCTGTTCGGCCCCGCGCGAGCCGACCTTCAGCACCTCGGCGGCGGCGACGCCTTCCGGATAGGGCAGGCCGCCGTTGACGACCAGCGCCCGGCGCAGCGGGATGGAGAAGGTCACCCCCAGCACCCCGCCCAGGATGCAGATCAGCACCGACTGCCAGAACGGGAATTCCAGCCACCAGCCGATCATCACCAGACCCGGCAGGACAAAGATGATCGAGCTCATGGCGCCGCCGACCGAGGCGACGGTCTGGACGGTCATGTTCTCCCAGATGGTCGAGGTGCGGAACGCCCGCAGGATCGCCATGGAGATCACCGCCGCCGGAATGGCCGAGGCGAAGGTCAGGCCGACCAGCAGGCCCAGATAGGTGTTGGCCGCGGTGAAGATCACCGCCAGCAGCGCCCCCAGCACCAGGGCGCGTAGGGTCAGTTCGAGCCGCTTGCCTTTCGGGGCGGCGGTTGCATCGGTCATGGACTAGGATTCCCCGCGTTTGCGCGGACGTAAGCGCAGAATGGGGCGGGCGGCAACCGCTTCGCATCGCGAGGCCGTCGGGCTAGACAGGCGTCCATGCCCGAACTTCCCGAGGTCGAAACCGTCAGACGCGGCCTGACGCCGGTGCTGGAGGGCGCGCGGCTGACCCATGTGCGGATCAACCGGCCGGACCTGCGCTTTCCCTTTCCCGACCGGTTCGTCGAGCGGCTGGACGGCGCGACGGTCCGGCGCATCGACCGGCGGGCCAAATATCTGCTGATGCCGCTGTCGACCGGCGAGACCTGGGTGACGCACCTGGGCATGACCGGCCGGTTCACCCTGGACGGGCGCCAGCTGGGCGAGTTCGAGGCGCCGGCGCCGATCGCCGGCAAGCACGAGCATTTCAGCGCCTGCGCGGTCAAGGACGCCCGCATCCGCATCGGTTTCGCCGACGCCCGCCGTTTCGGCTTCATGGGCCTGATCGCCACCGACCAGGTGGAGGCCCACCCCTGGTTCGCCGGCCTGGGACCGGAGCCGCTGGGCAACGGCTTTTCCGGCGCGCACCTGGCCGAGGCCTTCGCCGGCAAGACCCAGAACATCAAGGTCAGCCTGCTGGACCAGCGCATCGTCGCGGGCCTGGGCAACATCTATGTGTGCGAGGCGCTCTACCGGGCGCGCATCTCGCCGCTGGCCAAGGCGGGCGCGGTGTCCCGGCCCCGCCTGGAGCGGCTGGCGGCCGAGGTCCGCAATGTCCTGAACGACGCCATCGCGGCGGGCGGCTCCACCCTGCGCGACTTCGCCAACGCCGAGGGCGGCCAGGGCTATTTCCAGCACCGTTTCGACGTCTATGGCCGCGAGGGCGAGCCGTGCCGGGGCGACGGCTGCGCCGGCGTGGTCCGCCGCATCGTCCAGGGCGGGCGCTCGACCTTCTACTGCCCGTCCTGCCAGAAGCGGTGAGAGGAGGCGGTGAGATGAGCCGGCGCATCATCCTGTTCCGCGGCATGAACACCGGCGGCGTGCGGGCGCCGGTCGGCGCGCTGCGCGCCATGGCCGAATCCCTGGGGCTCGAGAATCCGCGCACCCTCCAGGCCAGCGGCAATCTGGTGGTCGGGAGCGACCGCGATCCGGTCGACCTCGAAGCCGCCGTCGAGGCGGAGATGACGCGCCGCTTCGACCTGGACATCGCCGCCATGGTCCGGACGCCCGACCAGTGGGCGGCCCTGATCGCCGCCAATCCGTTCCCGAACGAAGCGGCCGCCCATCCGGCCAAGGTCCAGGCCATGGTCATGAAGGCCGGGATCGCGCCGGGCGCGCCCGAGGCCGTCCGCGCCCTGGCCCAGGACGGCGAGCGGGTCGAGGCGGCGGGAGACGTGCTCTACTTCTGGTTCCCGAACGGCCAGGGCCAGTCGGCCATCTTCAGGAAGGCCACGCCCCGGATGCTGGGCCTCGGCACCGGCCGCAACTGGAACACGGTGCTGAAGCTGGCCGCGATGGCCGGGGTGAAGCCCTAGAAGGGGAAGAAGATCGGGATGGCGATCATGGCCGCCGCCCAGGTGATCAGGTTCAGCGGCACGCCGACGCGGACGAAGTCCATGTAGCTGTAGCCGGCCATGTTGAAGACCAGCACATTGGTCTGATAGCCGAACGGCGTGGCGAAGGCCGCCGAAGCCGCCATCATCACCGCCACCAGGAAGGGGCGCGGATCGACGCCCAGGCTCTCGGCCAGGGCGACGGCGATGGGGGTGATCAGCACCGCCACCGTCGCATTCGACAGCAGTTCGGTGGCGAACAGGGTGACGCCGTAAAGGACGACCAGCGCCCCCAGCGGCCCCAGCGGGCGGATCACGTCGATCAGGCGGCCGGCCCCCGCCTCGGCCAGGCCCGTCACCTCGATGGCCGTGCCGACCACCACCATGCCGGCAATCAGCAGCAGGATCTCGGGGCGCAGGCCGGCGTAGGCCTCCTCCGGCGTGATGGTCCGCAGCAGGATCAGGGCCACGGCGCCGGCGAAGGCGGCGGCCGCGATCGGGACCCAGCCCAGGGCCGCCGCCGCAATGACCAGGACGAAGACGGTCAGCGCCGTCAGGGCGGGCCGGAGTTGAAACGGCCGGTCGGCGGCGCCGTATAGTTCGACATCGCCCAGGTGCGCGTCGCCCGAGCCGTCCGACTGGTTTCGCGATTCGCCAAGCCGGGGCAGGTTGAACGGCAACCGGCGCCGGCGCGCCGACTGCTCGGCCGCGATCCGGGCCTGGGCCTCGGCCTCCAGCCGCGCGGCCTCCGCCTCGTCCCGGGCGACCGCGCGGCCCAGCTGGCGCGCCCCGACGAAATAGAGCCACAGGCCGCCGGTCGCGGCGATGACCAGGCCGACGGGCGTGATCTCGAACAGGCCGAACACCGGCTGGCCGGCGTTGCGCGCCATGTCGTTGACCAGCAGGTTGGTCGAGGTGCCGATCAGGGTCAGCAGCCCGCCCATCACCGTCACGTGGCTGAGCGGCATCAGGAAGCGCTTGGGCGACAGCTTCAGCGACTTGGCCACGTCGCGGATCACCGGCGCGGCCAGCACCACCACCGGCGTATTGTTCAGGAAGCCGCCGACCGAGCCGCACAGGCCGATGACGATCCAGATGCCCCGCGCCCCGATCCGCGCCGACAGTTTCGTGGCCTGGCGGATCAGCAGGCCCAGCAGGCCCGAGAGCTCGATGGCGTAGGCGATGACGAACAGCCCGGCCAGGGCGATGACGGCGGGGCTGGCGAAGGCGCCCTGCACCTCCACGGGCCGCACCACGCCCAGCAGCAGCAGGACGGCGGCGCCGGTCAGCGCCACCACGTCGGAGCGCATCTTGCCGTGGATCATCAGCCCGACGACGGCGACGAGCACGACCAGGGCGGCGATCTGATCGAAGGTCATTGGCGCTTGCAGACTATCCCCTGTGGCCCAGGTCAACCTTTTTCGGGCCGCTTGCCCCCATCCAGCGAACCGCGTGCTAGGGTGGTTCCATGCTCGACCCGACCGCGCCGTTTCGCCGATCGGTCGTCGCCCTCGCGGCGTCCGGCCTTCTCCTGACCGCCTGCCAGCAACGCGAGGCGCAGGCTCCGGTGGACGCCGTGCCGGTCAGGACCGAAACCCCGAAGGTCGTCGTCGGCCCGCCGCCGACCCTCAACCGCGCCGACCTGCTCCAGGCCATGGACGTCGCCGCCTCGACCTATGCGGCGGGCGAAACGCCGAACGGCGCATCCCTGGGGGGGCGCCGCTTCGTCCTGCGCCAGGCCTTCGGCTGCGCCGGCGCGTCGCCGCCCCGGGCCGAGGACGACGGGGGCGACGGCCTGGGCCACTGGTCCTGGGGCGCGGAGCGCAAGTCGCTGGAGCTTCGCCTGGCGCCGGGCGACTGGAGCGGGTCGCCGCTGATCGCCGGCGGCGCCGAAGACTGGGAGGCGGTCGAGGGCTTCTGGCTGGCCCGGCCCTGGGCGCGCGCCGAGGGCTGCCCGGCTGCGCGGGGC
>JAEWDF010000120.1 GCA_023390245.1 Pseudomonadota bacterium | reverse complement strand
GCCGTCTTCTCGGCGGTGCGCACCGCCTCGCCGGCGCGTCCGGCCGAGGCCGCGGCGACCCAGCCGGAGCGCGAGCCGCCGCGCGTGCTGCGCCCCGGCTCGCTGATCGACATCCGGGTCTGAGGTCAGTTCCAGCCGCGGCTGGCGATATACTGCTGCAACTGCTCGATCCGGGTCGAGTCCGACGGGTGGGTGGAGGCGAACTGCGGGATGCTGGTCTGGCGCTGGGCCGCCATCAGCCGCCACAGGGCCACCGCCTCCGAGGGCTTGAAGCCGGCCGAGGCCATGTAGTCGACGCCCAGCCGGTCGGCCTCCAACTCGTCCCGTCGCGAATAGGGCAGCAGCAGGCCGTATTGCGCGGCCAGCCCGCCATAGGCGTTGACCGCGTCGCCATAGCGTCCGGCGACGCCGCCCAGCGCCGACAGGCCGAGCCCCGTCGCCGCCTGGCTGGAAGCGCGCTCGGCGGCGTGGTTGGCGACGACGTGGCCGATCTCGTGCCCGATCACGCTGGCCAGCTGGTCGTCGTTCTGGACCAGCGACAGCAGGCTGGAGGTCACGCCGATCTGGCCGGAGGGCAGGACGAAGGCGTTGGGGCTTTCCTCCGGGAAGACGGCATAGGCCCATGTCCGGTCGTCCAGCCTCGCCGCGCGCACCAGGCGCTCGCCGACCCGGCGGATGCGGTCGACCTGGGCGCCGGAGGTCTGGACACCGGGCTTGGCGATCTCGTCGCGCCAGGCGGCGTTGGACTGCTGGGACAGGGAGGCATTGTCGACTAGCAGCAGCTGGTTGCGCCCCAGGGCTTCATTGTAGGCGCAGGCGCCCAGGCCGGAGACGGCGGCCAGCACGGCCAGGGCGGAGACGAGACGGCGCGACATGACGGGTCCTCAGAAGCTGCGGCGTATGGCGCAAGGAATGACACGCCGCGCGCGCCGGTTCCACCGTCGTCCTGACGGAGGTTGAAACCAGGCGCGCACGCGCGCAGGGTTGGGCCGCATGAAGGTCTGCATCCTCGCCAACTCCCACGCCCACGCCTTAAGGCTGGCCGCGCAGGAAAGGACGCCGAAGTGGCGGCCCGTCTTCTTTGCGGCCCCCGCCAACCGGATGCGCCGCATCCGCCTGACCGGCGGCCGTCTGGTCGCCCGCGACGCCGGCGTGGCGCGCTGGATGGATCGCACCTCCGGCGGCGTGCGCGAGGTGGTGCTGCGCGACTACGACGCCTTCGTCATATGCGGCCTGTCGTTGCGCGCCCTCGACGGTCTGAGGATGTTCTGCGATCACCAGCCGGTCGGGCGCCGGGTGTCGGACGATGTCGCCCTGGTGTCGGAAGCGGCCTTCCGCGCGGCCGTGCGCGATCGCATCCAGGCGTCCGCTGGCGCTCGGCTGATGCAGTTGCTCAAGGATCGGAAGCCGGTCCTGATCGTCCCGGCGCCGATGCCCAGCGTGCGCATCGCCGAACTTCCGGAGTTCGATTGGATCAACCGCCCCGGCGGCGCCGAGGCGGTCCGATGGATATCCGGGATCGTGCTCGAGGAAATTCGCGCTCTGGCGGATGAACGGGGATTCCGGTTCATGCCCCAGCCGCCTGAAACGCTAGATGAGCGTGGGTTGACGCGGCTCGAGTATGCGGAGGACGCGGTGCGCTTCACGGGCTCGGCCTATTCCGAGGACGACATCTCGCACATGAATACGGCCTATGGCGCCCTGATCCTGCACAGCATCGGCGGGGCGCTGGGGTGGCGAGCGGCCCTGCCGCATCGCTGGGACCACCGACTCCAGGTCGCCGCGCGGCGGCTTCGCAAGTTCCGTAGGCGTTGCCTGAGTTTGATCCAGGGCGACCGTCGACCGGAAACGCCGGCCGTTCGAACGGCCTGACGCCGAAACGACAAAGGCCCGCCGTCGCCGGCGGGCCTTTCGTGCCTTCGACTGGAGCGGGCGAGGCGATTCGAACGCCCGACCCTCACCTTGGCAAGGTGATGCTCTACCCCTGAGCTACGCCCGCACTCCGTGGAGCGGCGAGGCCGCCCCGTGTCGAGGAGGGGGCGTATAGCGGAGGGGCGCGGCAGGCTGCAACCCCTTTTTTTGGCCTATTGCGCTTCGCGCAGCGTGAGGCCGATCAAGCCCTTAACGCCCGCCGCCGGAGCGCCAGCGCGCTCAGGCGCGAATCGCCGCGCGTCAGCGCGGCGCCAGACGGATCGCGCCGTCCAGGCGGATGCATTCGCCGTTGATGTAGACGTTGCGGGCCAGCTCCAGCACCAGGCTGGCGTAGTCGGCCGGCGCGCCCAGGCGCTTGGGGAAAGGGATCATGGCGGCCAGGGCGTCCTGCACCTTCTGGTCCATGCCGGCCATCATCGGCGTCCACATGATGCCCGGCAGGATGGTGTTGCAGCGGATCCCCTCGTTCATCAGGTCGCGGGCGACCGGCAGGGTCATGGCGTAGACCCCGCCCTTCGAGGCCGAATAGGCGGCCTGGCCGATCTGGCCGTCCTGGGCGGCGACCGAGGCGGTGTTGACGATCAGGCCGCGCTCGCCGTCCTCCAGCGGGTCCAGCGTGACCATGCCGGCGGCCGACTGCGACAGGACGCGGAAGGTGCCGAACAGATTGACCCGCACGGTGCGCTCGAACTGGGCCATGTCGTGGGCGCGAATCTCGCCCGTGTCCTTCTTGCGCGACACGGTCTTCTGGCCCGTGGCTATGCCGGCGCAGTTGACGGTCAGCCGCTCCTGGCCGTGGGCGGCGCGGGCCTTGTCGAAGGCGGCGGCGACCGAGGCGTCGTCGGTCACGTCCACCTTGCAGAAGACGCCGCCGATCTCGCGGGCGACGGCTTCGCCCCTTTCCTCGTTCAAGTCGAACAGCGCGACCCTGGCGCCGGTGGCGGCGATGGCGCGGGCCGTGCCCTCGCCCAGGCCGGAGGCCCCGCCGGTCACCACCGCCGCGATGCTGTTGTCGAGTTTCATCCCTGTCGTTCCTATGTTCCAGTGAACCTGAGTTTCGTTTGAGGATTTAGCGGCCATGCCCGGCAAAGCCAAACCGATCTCGCCCGACGACGCCCTGAACCCCGACAAGGCGCTGGTCCCCGCCGTCGTGCGCGTCAACGAAACGCGCGTGACTCGCGGCTTCTGGCCCAAGATCCGCAGCACGGCGGCGCGCATCCCGTTTGCCGACCAGGCGCTGGCGGCCTGGTACGCCGCGCGCGACCCGAAGACGCCGGCGGCGGCCAAGGGGATGCTGCTGGCCGGCCTGGCCTATTTCGTCATGCCGGTGGACGCCATTCCCGATGTCTTCGTCGGCATCGGCTTCACCGACGATGCGGCGGTCATCGCCGCCGTGCTGGCGACGCTGGGCGCCCACATCAAGCCGCGTCACCGCGACCAGGCCGAAGCGGCGGTGAGGCGGCTGCGCGAGCGAAATTCCGGCTAGGACGGGGGCACGCGGACCTCTGGTCCGCTGCGCCGCGAGGACTGCGGACGTGGACGTCCGCGCTCCCCGTCATCGCGGCGAAGCCCGGCGCCCCTGTCAATCGCCGACCGTCACCACGATCTTGCCCAGGGCCTGGCGGTCGCCCAGCGCCTTGATGGCCTCGGCCGCCTTTTCCAGCGGGAAGGTGCGGTTGACGCGCGGACGGATCTTGCCGTCCGCATAGAGCGCCATCAGCTCGGCCATGTTGGCGGCGTGAGCTTTGGGATCGCGCATCACCGCCGCGCCCCAGAAGACGCCGACGACCGAGACCGACTTCAGAAGGGTCAGGTTCAGCGGCAGCGACGGAATCCCCGCCGGGAAGCCAACGACAAGATAGCGTCCGTTCCAGTCCATGGCCCGCAGCGCCGGCTCGGCGTAGTCGCCGCCGACCGCGTCATAGACCACGTCGGCGCCGTCGCGGCCGGTCGCCAGCTTGAACTCCTCCGACAGCGCCTTCCGCGCCGCCTTGTCCATCGGGCCGGTCGGATAGATCAGGCCGTTGTCGGCGCCCAGGTCCAGGGCGAACTCGACCTTGTCGTTGGTAGAGGCGGCGGCGACCACGCGCGCGCCCATCGCCTTGCCCAGCTCGACCGCCGCCGCGCCGACGCCGCCCGCCGCGCCCAGCACCAGGAGCGTCTCGCCCGGCTGCAGCTTCGCCCGGTCCTTCAGGGCGTAGTAGCTGGTGCCGTAGGTCATGACGAAGGCGGCGGCCTCCTCGAAGCTCATGGCGTCGGGGATGGGGATCAGGGTTTCGGCGCGCACCGCCAGCCGTTCGACCAGTCCGCCCCAGCCGGGGACGGCGATCACGCGGTCGCCCTTGAACACGCCCTTGACGCCTTCGCCGACTGCATCGACCACGCCCGCCACCTCGGCGCCCGGCGAGAAGGGGCGCGGCGGCTTGAACTGGTAGCGGTCCTCGATGATCAGGGTGTCGGGATAGTTGATCCCCACGGCCTTGACCTCGACGACCACCTCGCCGGGGCCGGGCGTCGGATCGAGCACCTCCTCGACGACCAGGGTCTCCGGCCCGCCGGGGGTCTTGGACAGGACTGCGCGCATGGAGCTTCCCTCGTCGACCGCCATGGCGCGGTCCCGAAGGCGACGCTAAAGAGCGCCACGCCCGATTGAAAGAGGCGAAAGACCAGGCTCAGGGAGACCCCATGACCGCCCTCATCCTCCATGGCGGCGCCGGCGCGCGGCGCGACCGCAACTACGACGCCGAGGTCGTCCACATGCGCCAGGTGGTCGAGGCGATGAAGGCGCGGCTGGACGCGGGCGACAGCGCGCTGGACGTGGCCGTGGCGGCGGTGACGATGCTGGAGGATTCCGGCCTCTATGTCGCCGGTCGCGGCGCCTCGCCGAACCTGGCCGGCGCCTATGAGCTGGACGCCAGCGTCATGGACGGGGCGACCCGGCGGGCCGGGGCTGTGGCGGCGCTGCAGGGCTTCCGCAACCCGGTGGTCGCCGCCCGCGCGGTGATGGACCGGACGCCGCACGTCATGCTGGCGGGGGAAGGGGCGGCCCTGTTCGCCCACGACCAGGGGCTGGAGCCGATCGCCGACGAGGCGGCCTGGTACGTCCACGCGGGGCAGGGCGAGGACAACCATCCGCCAGGGAGCCTGAGCCACGGCACGGTCGGCTGCTGCGTGCTGGATGCGCGGGGACGGCTGGCGGCCGCCACCTCCACCGCCGGGGTGTTCGGCAAGATGCCGGGCCGCGTCGGCGATACGCCGATCCCGGCGGCGGGAACCTGGGCCGACGGCCGCGTGGCCGCCAGCGGCACGGGCCAGGGCGAATATTTCATCCGCGTCGCCGCCACGGCCCAGGTCGCCTGGCGTGTCGGAGCGGGCCAGGGCCTGGCGGAGGCGGCCCAGGCGGTGATCGACGAGATCGGCGGCCTGGACGGAGAGGGGAGGGGCGGCGACGGCGGCCTGATCGCCCTGGACGCCGACGGAACCATCGCCGCCCCCTTCAACAGCCAGGGCATGAAGCGCGCCTGGCTGACGGCGCGGGGCGAGATCGGCGTGGAGGTGTTCGGTCGCCAATAGGCCGCATGTCTCATCTCTGCGGTTGATTCTGATAATCGTTCGCACTATGGCCTCCCCAGTCTTTCAAGCGGGGTCGTCCTCATGCGCCGTCATCTTCTCCTTTCCGCCGCCTTCGCCGCCTTGGCCGGCGCGGCCTGCACCGGTCCGGCCTGGGCCGAGGACCCCCAGACGGTCGTTCAGCTCGATCCGGTTACGGTCCTGGCCACCCGGTCGGAACGGCGGGTGGACGAGACGCCGGCGACCGTCAGCGTCATCACCGACGCCCAGATCGAGGCCATGCTGGCGACCGACATCAAGGACCTGATCCGGTTCGAGCCGGGCGTCAGCGTGCCGACCTCGCCCGCGCGCTTCACCCTGGCGGGAACGGGCGCGGGCCGCGACGGCGCTTCCGGCTTCACCATCCGGGGCATGGGCGGCGACCGGGTGCTGATCGTCAGCGACGGCGTGCGGCTGCCCCAGGGCTTCTCCTTCGGCGCCCAGGCGGTCGGACGCGGCGGCTACAACGAGCTGGACCTGGTCAAGTCGGTCGAGATCCTGCGCGGCCCGGCCTCGGCGCTGTACGGCTCGGACGGGGTCGCCGGGGCGGTCGCCTTCACCACCAAGGATCCGGCGGACTTCCTCGACGAAGGCCGCAACTTCGGCGCCCGCGCCCGTGCCGCCTACAGTTCGGCCGACGAGGGTTGGACCGAAGGCCTGGCGCTGGCCGGGCGCGGCGGATCGCTGTCGGGCCTTCTGGCCTACACCCGTCGCGATTCCCGGGAGACCGAGAACAGGGGCGAGGTCGGCGGGACCGGATCGGCCCGCACCCAGCCCAATCCGCAGGACCTGGGCTCCAACGCAGTCCTCGCCAAGCTGGTGTGGGAGGCGTCGCCGAACCACACGGTGCGGCTGACTTACGACCATCTCGATTCGGAAATGGACGGGGAGGCGCTGAGCAGCCTGTCGCCGACCGTCCTGGCCGTCACCGCCCACGACGAGACCCAACGTGACCGCGTCAGCCTGGATTGGCGCTTCCGCGACTTCGCCGGCCTGGACCAGGGCTCCATCGCCGCCTACTGGCAGGATTCGACGACCGAGCAGTACACCTATGAGGACCGCACGCCGGCGGTCGATCGCGAGCGGAACGTCACCTTCGACAACACCGTCAAAGGCGTCGCCGCGCAGGGACAGAAGAGCTTTGGCGGGGACGCCGTGCGGCATCGCGTCACCTTCGGCGGCGACTGGTCGCTGACTACCCAGGAAGGGGTGCGCGACGGCGTGACGCCGCCGGTCGGAGAGAGCTTCCCGGCCCGCGCCTTCCCCAACACCGACTATCAGCTGGCCGGCTTGTTCGTGCAGGACGAGATCGAGCTGCTGGGCGGGACGCTGAGCATCATCCCAGCCCTACGCTACGACTGGTACGATCTGGACCCGCAGCCCGACGCCCTGTTCCCGGCCGCGACCGAGGGCCAGACCGGCGACCACGTGTCGCCCAAGCTGGGCGTGGTCTACTGGCCGCATCCGCGCTTCGGCGTCTTCGCCAACTACGCCGAGGGCTTCCGCGCCCCGTCGCCGATGCAGGTAAACAACTATTTCGCCAATCCGGTCTACGGCTATGAGTCGATCCCGAACCCGGACCTGGCGCCCGAGACCAGCGACAGCATCGAGGCGGGCGTGCGTTTCCGAGACATCGAGGCGCTGGGCGGCGTGATGCGCTTCCAGGCGACGGCCTTCAGCACCGGCTACGACAACTTCATCGAACAGGTGGTGGTGTCGGGCACGGGCGTTCCGGGCGTCGACCCGCTGATCTTCCAGTACGTCAACCTGACCGAGGTCGGCATCCGGGGCCTGGAGGCGCGGGGCGACATCGACTGGGGCAACGGCTTCGGCGTCATTGTCTCGGCCGCCTACGCCGAAGGCGACCAGCGCACCGATGGCGAACGCACCGAACTGCCCAGCGTCGACCCGGTCAAGCTGGTCGCGGGCCTGAACTACGCCGCGCCGTCGGGCGCCTGGGGCGGTTCGGCGGTGGTCACCTGGTCGGGGCGCAAGGCGCAGGCGACCTACAACCTGCCGTGCGCCGACGCCTGCTCTCTGGGCGATTCCTTCACCCTGCTGGATCTGACCGCCTACTGGAACGTGACCGACCACGCGGTGCTGCGCGCCGGGGTCTTCAACGTCTTCGACGAGACCTACGCCTGGTGGAGCGACGTCCAGGGCCAGGCGGCCGCCTCGACCATCAAGGACGCCTTCACCCAGCCGGGCCGGAACTTCGGCGTTTCGCTCAGCTTCCGACTGTGATCAAGATGGCGACAATGCGACCCAATAGCATGAAGGATTCGTCCATGCGCGCCCTCCTGATCGCCGCCGCCCTGCTGGTCGCGGCGCCCGTCCCCGCCCTGGCCCGGCAGGCGGCCCCCGCCGCCGCCCCCGCCAGCGTCTTCGAGCGCGACCGCCAGTCGATCCTGGCCCAGGCCGGCCAGTACCGCGTCCACTTCGACATGCGCGAGAACGTCAGCTTCCGCGACGACTACGATCCGCTGGAGGAACAGCTGTCAGGCGGCAGCGAGATCGTGCGGGTCGTCTACGACAAGGGCGACCGCATCAGCCTGCAGCACATCCTGGTCATGGAGCACGGCGGCCAGACGGTGGTGGTCAAGCACTGGCGCCAGGACTGGACCTACCAGCCCGAGACCGTCCTGACCTACGCCGGACCGGACCAGTGGGTCCTCGCGCCGGTGCCGGTCGAGCAGCGCCAGGGCGCCTGGTCCCAGACCGTCTGGCAGACCGACGACTCGCCCCGCTACGGCGGCGTCGGCCGCTGGACCTACGACAACGGCCTGTCGGCCTGGACCTCGGATGCGACCTGGCGGCCGCTGGCGCGCCGCGACGCGGTGCGCAATCCGGTCTACGACCGCTACCTGGGGACCAACCGCCACATCCTGAAGCCGGACGGCTGGGCCCACATCCAGGACAATATGAAGATGTCGGGCCGGAACGGCGGCGAACCGATCGCCATCGTCCAGGAAGACGTGATCAACACCTACGACCGCTCGACCGGCTATTCGCCCCAGGCCGGGGACGACTACTGGGCCAAGACCCAGGGTTTCTGGGCGGCGGTGCGCGACCAGTGGGACGCGGTCATCGCCCGAGACGGCGGCGTCCATCTGCGGGAGGAGGGCGAGACCGGCTCCGTCACCGGCATGCCGCTGATGGAGCTGGCCGAGAAGGTCGCCGACGGCGAGACCGGCGAGGCCGAGGCGATCGCCCAGGCCCGCGCCTTGATCGACCAGGCCACGGCGCGCTGACGCTTCATTACAGCTCCGTAAGGTGCGCGGCCGGCAATCGCTGATACGGTCGGCCCCGCCCGTGTCCCGGGCTGGGAGAGCCGCATGAAGAACCGCCTGACCGCCACCGTCGCCGCCTCGGCCCTGATGCTGGGGCTGGCTCTGCCCGCTTTCGCCGGGAGCGCTGCTCCGCCGTCGGCCGTCGTGACGACCGCGCCCGCGCAGCAGGGCGTGGAGGTGCCGCCGCTGGGCTTCACCCGGCGGGTGCTGACCAACGGGCTGGAGGTCTATTCGGCGCGCGACGCCGGCACCTCGAACGTGACGGTGCAGGTCTGGTACAAGGTCGGGTCCAAGGACGACCCGGCCGGCCGCTCGGGCTTCGCCCACTTGTTCGAACACCTGATGTTCAAGGCGACGAAGAACCTGCCGCCGGAGACGTTCGACCGCCTGACCGAGGACGTCGGCGGCATGAACAACGCCTTCACCGCCGACGACGTCACCGCCTACTACGAGACCGTGCCGGCCAACCACCTGCAGCGGCTGCTGTTCGCCGAGGCCGACCGCATGGGCGCGCTGGTGGTGGACGAGCCGACCTTCGTCTCCGAGCGCGACGTGGTGAAGGAGGAGTACCGCCAGCGCATCCTGGCCAGCCCCTATGGCCGGCTGTTCGGCCTGTTCGTGCCGGAGACCGTCTATCAGGAAAGCCCCTACCGCCGGCCCGGCATCGGCTCGATCGAGGAACTGGACGCCTCATCCATCGACGACGTACGCCGCTTCCACGCCACCTACTACCGCCCGGACAACGCCTATCTGATCGTTGCGGGCAACTTCGACCAGGCCCAGCTCGATCGATGGGTCGACCAGTATTTCGGACCGTTGAAGAACCCGTCGACGCCGATCCCGGCCAACACCGTGGCCGAGCCCGAGCCGGCGGGACCCAAGGACGTGACCTTCCATGCGCCGAACGTGCCGCTCCCGGCGGTGGTCCTGGCCTGGCCGACGGTCAAATACGCCGACGAGGACCGCGCCGCCCTGACCGTGCTGGACGGCGTGCTGTCCACCGGCGAGAGCAGCCGCCTGTACCGGTCGCTGGTCTATGACAAGCAGATCGCGGCCCAGATCGGCTCCAACCCCGACTTCGCCCAGCAGGCCGGCAACCTGACCGCCTACGCCATCATGGCCGACGGCCACGCGCCGGACGAGGGGATCGCCGCCCTGCGCGAGGAGATCGCTCGCCTGCGTGACCAGCCGGTCACCGAGGCGGAACTGGAGGAGGCCAAGAACGAACTGGTCGCCAACGCCCTGCGCAGCCGCGAGACGGTGGACGACCGCGCCGTGGCCCTGGGCTTCGCCCTGATCAACACCGGCGACGCCGCGGCCGCGGACCGCGAGATCGCCCAGATCCAGGCGGTCACCGCCGCCGACGTGCAGCGTGTCGCCCGCCGCTACCTGACCGACCAGCGCGCCTCGGTGATCCGCTACCTTGCCGCCGACGACGCCAATGCGACCTCGGTGCAGAAGATGAACGTCGATGCGCCGGTCAAGGTCGCCGACCTCGCGCCGGCCGGCCCGGAAGTCGTCCTGCTGCCCGAAGCCCGGCGTGCGCGCCTGCCGGAACCGGGCGCGGAGGTCGCGCCGGCGACCCCGGCGGTGGCCGACTTCCGCCTGGCCAACGGCCTGCGGGTGCTGGTCGCGCCGACCGAGGGCCTGCCGCTGGTCTCGGCCCGCCTGAACTTCGACGCGGGCACGTCGGACGATCCGGCCGGCAAGGCGGGGACGGCGGCGCTGACCGCCGCCCTGCTGACCCAGGGCACGGCCGCCAAGTCGGCTCCCGAGATCGCCACCGAGATCGAGCGGCTGGGCGCGGACATCGGCGCCTCGGCCGGGGTCGATTTCTCCAACGTCTACGTCAATGCGCCCGCCAACGCCTTCCCGCAGGCGGTGGCGCTGATGGCGGACCTGGTGCGGAACCCGGCCTTCGCCGCCGAGGAACTGGAGCGCCAGCGCGCCCAGAGCCTGGACGGACTGCGCGTCGCGCTCAGCCAGCCGGGCTCGATCGCCGCCCAGGCCGTCGGCCGGGTGGTCTATGGCGACGCGCCCTATGGCTCGCCGGCCGCCGGCACGCTGGAGACGGTCCCGGTCATCACCCAGGCCGACGTGAGCGCCTTTCACGCCGCCCGCTATCGTCCGTCCGACGCGACCCTGGTCTTCTCCGGGGACATCACGCCGGAAGCCGCGCGCGCCCTGGCTGACCAGACGTTCGGCGCCTGGAATCCCGCCGGCGCCGCGCCGGCGGCGAGTGCGAATCCCGCAGGCGCGGCCCTGCCGCCGCGCATCGTGGTGATCGACCAGCCCGGCGCCGGCCAGGCGGCGGTGGTGACGGCGGCGCGCGGCGTCGCCCGCGCCGACGACGCCTACTTCCCGCTGACCGTCGGCAACAGCCTGCTGGGCGGCGGCTTCTCCTCGCGCCTGAACCAGGAAATCCGCATCAAGCGCGGCCTGAGCTACGGCGCCGGCTCCTCGCTGGGCGCGCGGGCCGACGCCGGCGTCTTCACCGCCTCGACCCAGACCAAGAACGAGACCGCCGACGAGGTGGTGGACCTGATGCTGGAGCAACTCGGCGCCATGGCCGCCGCGCCGGCCGATGAGGTGGAGCTGGCGCCGCGCCGGTCCACTCTGGTCGGCGGCTTCGGGCGGTCCCTGGAAACGGTGGACGGCCTGGGCGCCCTGGTCGCCAACCTGGCGCTCTACGACCTGCCGCTCAGCGAACTGGCCGCCTACGCCGGCCGCGTGCGGGCGGTGACGCCCGAGCAGATCCAGGCCGCCTTCGCCGAGCATCTGCCGGCCGACCGGGCCAGCGTGGTGGTGGTGGGCGACGCCTCGATGTTCCTGGACGACCTGAAGGCCGCCCATCCGAACGTCGAGGTCGTTCCGCTGACCGACCTGGACCTGAACAAGGCCGCCCTGAAGTAGGGATCAGGCCGGCAGACAGACGACCTGGGCCACGCGCAACGCGCGGCGCAGGTCGTCGGCCACCCTTCCGTAGTTGTCGATCGTGATCGGCTCGGCCAGGGCCGCCTCGTCGGCCGGCTGCTGGCCGCGCACGGCGGGACCGAAGGATTCCGGGGCGGTGGTGTAGATGCGGCCGCGCCGGGGCTCCTCGGCCAGGGTCACGCCGATGACTCGGCCGCGCCGGTCCAACGCCGGCGCCCCCGACAGGCCCGCCAGCGTGCCGTCCAGACCGTCGGTGCGCCCGACCGTGGCCCAGGCCAGAACCGGCTCCTCATGGGCGCCGCGCCCGGTCACCTTCAGCGTCTCGCGTCCCAGCAGGCGGGTCGTCACCTCGCCCGCCCGTCCCTGCGGGAAGCCGGGATGGAAGGCGCGCTGGTTCTTGCGCAGCGTCACATCCGCCGCCAGCGGCAGGGCCGGCGGCCCTCCCTCGGTCAGCAGAACGGCGACGTCGGCGCGCGGCGCAAGGCGCACGTCGGCCGCCACGGCCCGGCCTCCGCCGACGACCAGGGCGGGCCGGCGGCAGCCCTCGACAACGTGGCGGGCGGTGACCCAGCGCCCGTCCCCGGCGATGGAGAAGGCGGTTCCCGAGGTGGGCTGGAACGGCGTCGACGGCGCGTCCACCGTGACCACGGAATCGAAGGGCGTGACCGGACCCAGAAGGGCCCCCTCCGTCTCGTCGGGCGGCGGGGGCGCCGGCGGGGCGTCGGCATTCTCGCGCCGGTTCAGCGACACCGTCAGGATCACGCCGAACACGGCCGTGTAGATCAGCCAGTCGGGCAGCTTGGGGAACCGCATCGGCTCAGCCCGACAGGGCGGCCGACAGGATCACCGCCGTGGCCAGCTTGGCGCCGACCAGCACCACCGCCGCCGCCACCTCGCCCTCCCGGATGCGTTGGGGCAGGCCGGTCAGCATCAGGTCGACGATGCGGAAGGCCAGGAGCTGCAGCACCAGGGTGGCCACGCCCCAGATGGCGATGTCCCGCACCGAGGTCGAGGCCGACAGCGACACGGCCAGGGGAATGGCCAGGCCCAGCAGCACCCCGGCGAAGGCCACGGCGGCGGCCGGATTGCCCTCCCGGATCAGGGCGATCTCCTTCCACGGCGTCAGCAGGGCGTAGATCGTCGCCCCCGCCGCGAGCAGCAGCAGGGTCACGATCAGGTGGGTCACCATGACCGGGAAGCCCGAGGCGAAGGCCTGCACCTCGGCGCTGGACAGGACGTTAGACAGGGCGGGATCCATCGGAACTCACAGCGTCGCGGGCCAGCCTTGCCCCATTGCCGCCCCAATCCGCAAGCGCCGCCGGGACACAGTGCGTGACATTCTGTGTCCGGCGGTTCCGGGGCGGGAGCGGCGTCGAACGATACCGCCTCAGGCCTTGCCGTCGAAGGTCCGGCCGTCGACGGTCGGGGCGGCGGCGTAGGGATTGTCGCCCGGGCGCGCGCCCGATCCCTTGGCCGCGACCACGACCATGGCGGCGCGCACGGTGCGGCCGAACAGTTCATAGCCGGCCTGCAGGGTCTGGATCACGGCCCCGCCCGGCACCGAATCGGAGGGTTGCTCCATCATCGCCTGGTGCAGGTGCGGGTTGAAGGCTTCGCCGGGCGCGGGCGCGACGCGCTTCAGCCCGTTGCCCTCGAAGGCCTGCAGAAGCGACTTCTGGGTCAGCTCCAGGCCGGCGATCAGGCCCGCTGCGGGACCCTCGGCGTCCTTGGGTGCGGCGCCCAGGGCGCGCTCCAGATTGTCGGCGACGCCCAGCAGATCCTTGGCGAAGCGCTGGATGGCGAAGGCGCGGGCGTCGTTCTGCTGCGTCTCGGCGCGGCGCTTCAGGTTCTCCATCTCCGCCGCCAGCCGCAGGGCGCGGTCCTTCCAGTCGTCGCGCTCGGCGATCACGGCGTCCAGCGGCGCCAGGTTGTCGGCCGGGTCGGCGTCCAGGCCGTGCTCGGCGTTGGCCTCGGCCTCGTCGGCGTCCAGCTCGGAGATTTTGTCGTCGTCGAAGGGCTTGTCGCTCACGTGTCGTTTCCGTCCAGCATCCGGCCCAGCACCCGGGCGGTGTAGTCCACCAACGGGATGACTCGGGCGTAGTTCAACCGCGCGGGCCCGATGACGCCGATGGCGCCCAGCACCCGCTGCCGGCCGCTCATATAGGGCGCCGCGATCACGGCGGAACCCGAAAGCGAGAAAAGCCGCGTTTCGGCGCCGATGAAGATTCGCACGCCCTGCGCCGAATCGACGCCGTCCAGCAGGCCGAGCAGCTGTTCCTTCTGCTCCAGGTCGTCGAACAGGACGCGGACCCGCTCCAGGTCCTCCAGCCCGTCGGCGTCCTGC
Organism: Pseudomonadota bacterium; assembly: GCA_023390245.1. Classification (GTDB taxonomy): domain Bacteria; phylum Pseudomonadota; class Alphaproteobacteria; order Caulobacterales; family Caulobacteraceae; genus Brevundimonas. Next base: position 50,828 of record JAEWDF010000120.1, on the reverse strand, counting down.
AGCAGGTTGGCCCGGCCGCGCACGATCAGGGCGCGTTCGCGCTCGGCCCCGCCGGACCAGGCGGCCAGGCCGTCCTCGACCAGGCGGGCGGCGGCGGCGTCCAGTTCCTTCCTGGCGGTCTCGATCTCGGCCTGCATCTCGTGGCGGGCGTCGGCGAAGGGACGGCCGCGCAGTCGGGCGTTCAGGAAGTTCGACGCCTCCTGGAGCGTCGAGGGCGTGACCCCGCGCGCCAGGGGCATGATCCGGTTCTCCACCGTCCCGTCGTCGGCGACGATGACGGCCAGGGCCTGGTCGTGGCCCAGGGCCACGAATTCCACATGCCGCACGCCGGCCGCGCGGACGGGGCTGGAGACCACGCCCGCGCCGCCGGCCAGCCCGCTGAGCAGGTTGGTCGCTTCCTCCAGCGCCGCCTCGAAGCCGCGTCCGCGCCCCGCCAGTCGCGCGTCGATCTCGCGCCGCTCCTCGCCGGTGAGGTCGCCGACCTCCAGCAGGCCGTCGACGAACAGCCGCAGGCCGACGTGGGTGGGGATGCGGCCGGCGGACGTGTGCGGCGAGGCGATCAGGCCCGCGCCCATGAGGTCCTGCATGGTGTTGCGGATGGAGGCCGAGGACAGGGACACCCCCGTCATGGCCAGGGTTCTGGACCCCACCGGTTCGCCGGTCTCCAGATAGGATTCGACGATGCGGCGGAAGATGTCGCGCGCCCGCTCGTCCAGCGACGCCAGGCTCGGGGAAGGATGGATCAGGCTCATCGGGCGCGGCGGTTTCCGGTCGCGGCGCCCATGGACGCGCGCCGCGATATTCAGGATAAGCGGCGCCTCGCCGTGCGCAAGCGCGCGCCGCTTCAGGAATTCCTCCCCATGCGCCCTTCCGAACGTTCCGACGACCAGCTTCGTCCCATTTCCATCGAGACCGGCGTGAACCGCTACGCGGAAGGGTCGTGTCTGATTGGCTTCGGCCATACGAAGGTGCTGGTCACCGCCTCGGTGGAGGAGACCATCCCCGGCTGGATGCGCGGCAAGGGCCAGGGCTGGGTGACCGCCGAGTACGGCATGCTGCCCCGCGCCACCCACACGCGCGGCCGGCGCGAGGCGGCGGCCGGCAAGCAGACGGGCCGGACGCAGGAGATCCAGCGCCTGATCGGCCGGTCGCTGCGCGCCGTAGTCGACCTGAAGGCGCTAGGCGAGCGGCAGGTGGTGCTGGATTGCGACGTGATCCAGGCCGACGGCGGCACGCGCACGGCCGCCATCACCGGCGCCTGGGTCGCCCTGGCTTCAGCGTTGAATTATCTGCGCGACGAGGGCGTGCTGAAGGCCGATCCGATCCTGGACCAGGTGGCGGCGGTGTCGTGCGGGGTCTGCGAAGGGATTCCGGTGCTGGATCTGGATTATGAGGAGGATTCCTCGGCCGAGGCCGACTCCAACTTCGTCCTGACCGGCGCGGGCCAGATCGTGGAGATCCAGGCCACCGGCGAGAAGCGCGGCTTCACCCGCGCCGAGTTCGACCGGCTGTTCCAGTTGGCGGAAAGGGGCTGCGGCGAGCTGTTCGTCCTGCAGAAGGCGGCGCTGGAGGCGGTCGGCCGTTAGAAGATCGGGAGCCGCGCGGGCCGTCAGCCGTTCACGTCGGGACGACCACGGAGATCGCCATGACCCCGCCCCGCCTGATCCTGCCCGTCCTGATCCTGGGATTCGCCGCCGCGGCCTGCCAGCCGCAACGCCAGGCCGAGGAGGCCGCGCCGGCGCAAGAGCCGGCCGGTCCGGCCCCCGCCATCGCGCCCTCGACGTCGTCGCCGGCCGTTTCCAGCGACGCGGCGCTGGCTCCAGTCGCCCCGGCGGCGGCGGAAAGGACGGCCTGCCGCGACGAGATCGGTCAGGCAGCGGCCCAGGCGCTGGTGCAGCGATGCATCCAGGTCAGCCCCGCGACCCATCCGCCCTGCAACGTCGCCAATCCGTGCGAGATGATCCAGGGCGAGATCGACCGGTCCTGCGCCCTGTGGAGCCGCGACGGCGAGACCCCGCCCAAGGAATGTTCGGCTTAGGGACCGGGCCCGGCCTCAGTCCCGGGGCAGGCGCTCCAGCCGCCGCGCGTGGCGCGCCACCGCGCCCAGCGCCAGACGCTCGGGCAGCAGGCGGCCGAGCGTCGACAGGACGGTGTTCATCGCGCCCGGCGTGACGCTGGGCCGACCGACCTCGCAGGCGTCATGGCCGATGCGGGCGACGCGGGCGGCGTCCATCCACATCCAGCCTGGGTAGGCCCTGGACACCTGATCGCGCGAACCGTTGACGTCGTGGAATTCGGTCAGGGTGTAGCCGGGGTTCAGCACGGTGACATGCACGCCCGTTCCCCGTGTCTCCAGGTGCAGGCCCAGCGACGCCTTGATCAGGAAGCTCTTGATCGGGCCGTAGAGGGTGTCGCCGCCGGTCGCCGGCAGGGTGCCGGCCAGGGAGGCGACGTTCAGCACCCGACCGAAACGCCGTTCGATCATGGCCGGCAGCAGCAGGCGCGACAGTTCGACCGGAGCGGCCAGCATGACCTGGAGCATGGCCCGGTGGTCGTCCAGCGAGGTCTCGAGAAAGCCGGTCGTCCGGCTGAAGCCCGCATTGTTGACCAGCCCGTCGATCGAGAGTCCGCGCGCCGCCAGAGTCTCGACCAGGCGCTGCGGGGCGGCGGGGTCCAACAGGTCCTCGGCGACCACGGCCGCCTGGGCGCCCATCGCCTCGACCTCACGCGCCAAGGCGTCCAGGGACGCGACGCGGCGGGCGGTCAGGACCAGATCCCACCCGTTCGCCGCATAGGTGCGCGCCAGGGCGGCGCCGATGCCGGCCGAGGCGCCGGTGATCAGAATGCGGCGGCGCTGCATCCGCTCAGGCGGCGGCGGGGCAGGAGGCGTGGGGCGCGAACCCGGCCAGGGACGCGGGGTCCTTGTCCAGCAGGTCGGCGATGGTGATGCGCGCCAGGGCGGCGTTCGCGGCCTGGTCGGCAGCGGTCAGGGCCCGGGCGACCTGGCGGGGGATGTGCTCGCCGACCGGGCAGCCCTTGGCGCCCGCCGGCGTCGAGCCCAGCTGGGCGCAGCCGTTGACGGCCTTCAGCACCTCGTCCAGCCGGATCTCCTCGGGCCGCCTCAGCAGCCAGGAGCCGCCGGTCGCGCCGGGACGGGTGGCGATCAGCCCCGCCTTGGCCAGAAGCGCGGTGACCCGCCGCACCACGACCGGATTGGTCGGCACGGAAGAAGCCAGCAGCGCGCTGGGCGCCGCCTGGGCAGGGCCGTAGGCGTCCTTGTGGGCCATGTAGGCCAGGACGTGGGCGGCGACGGGAAAGCGCTGGCTGTCAGACATGATCCGGGTTCCAGCCCTGAAAATAGGCGCTCGCCCCCGGAATCACAAATGCCGCCGGTCGGGGCAGCCCCGCCCGCCGCCGGAATCGGGAGCGCCGCGATTGAAGACGGCGTGGAATGCGCCTAAAGGCTCGCCGCTTTGAAGGGCCCGACGCCACCGCCGGCCGCCCGGAGGATACGCATGGCCGGGGTCCCCTCCCTCGACGCGGCCGCTCCCCAGTCCGCGCCGAACGCGCCGCCGACATCCAGCGCGACCGGACCGGGCGCGCACCAGCCGGGCGGCGGAAAGACGTCCCACGACGGCCTGCGCGCCCTGACGCTGGGCGCCATCGGCGTCGTCTTCGGCGACATCGGCACCAGCCCGCTCTATGCGCTGCGCGAGGCCATCGCCCACGCCCGTTCGGGGGTGGGCGGCGACTTGGCCGTGATCGGCGTGGTGTCGCTGGCCTTCTGGGCGCTGATGGTCGTGGTGACGTTCAAATACGTCCTGTTCCTGATGCGCGCCGACAACAAGGGCGAGGGCGGCACCTTGTCGCTGATGGCCCTGGCCCAGCACGCGATCGGCCGGCGAAGCGCCTGGATCTTCATCCTGGGCGTCTGCGGCGCGGCCCTGTTCTACGGCGACGGCATCATCACCCCGGCGATCTCGGTGCTGTCGGCGGTCGAAGGCCTTCAGGACGCGCCGGGCATGGATGGGACGCTAGACCCCTTCATTGTGCCGATCTCGGCAGCCATCCTGATCGTCCTGTTCATGGTCCAGTCGCGCGGCACCGCCCGCCTGGCCCGCTTCTTCGGCCCGATCATGACGGTGTGGTTCCTCTGCCTCGGGGCGCTGGGCCTGTTCCACATCTTCGACGACGTCAGCGTGCTGCGGGCCCTGTCGCCGCACTACGGCGTGGCGCTGCTGCTGGACGACGGTTTCCTCGGCTTCGTCATCCTGGGCAGCGTCTTCCTGGCGGTGACCGGCGCCGAGGCGCTGTACGCCGACATGGGCCATTTCGGAAAGGCGCCGATCCGCCTGGGCTGGCTGGCCTTCGTCCTGCCGTGCCTGACCCTGAATTACCTGGGCCAGGGCGCGCAGCTGCTGGACAATCCGGGCGCCTCGGACAATCCGTTCTGGAACATGGTTCCCGAGCTCGCCTACTGGCCGATGCTGGTCCTGGCCACGGCCGCAACCGTCATCGCCTCCCAGGCGGTGATCACCGGCGCCTTCTCGGTGACGCAGCAGGCGGTGCAGCTGGGCCTTCTGCCGCGCATCGACATCCGCAACACCTCCGAGACCCAGGCCGGGCAGATCTTCGTGCCGGCCGTCAACAGCTTCCTGATGTTCGGCGTGCTGGCGCTGCTGGTCACCTTCCAGAGCTCGCACAACCTCACCGCCGCCTATGGGGTCGCGGTGACCGGGACCATGCTGGTCAACACTCTGATGAGCTATTCGGTCATCACCAAGCGGTGGAAGTGGCCGCTGTGGGCCGTGGCGGGCACGCTGATCCCCTTCGCCTTCATCGACGGCGTCTTCCTGACTTCCAACCTGCTGAAGATCCCGGACGGGGCGTGGATGCCGCTGGTGCTGGGCGCGGCGCTGGTGATCGTGATGTGGACCTGGGTGCGCGGCACCCAGATCCTGACGATGAAGACGCGCAAGGACAGCCTGCCGCTGGCTGACCTGATCGAGATGCTGCAGGCCCGCCCGCCGCACCGGGCGCCGGGCACCGCCATCTTCCTGACCAGCGATCCCGACGTCGCGCCGGTCGCCCTGATGCACAATCTCAAGCACAACAAGGTGCTGCACGAGAAGAACATCATCCTGACCGTGCGCACGGCCGAACGGCCGCGCGTGCCGGAAAAGGAGCGGGTGCGGATGGAGCCGATCAACGACGACTTCAAGACGCTGACCGTCTCCTACGGCTTCATGGAGACGCCCAACGTGCCGCGCGCGCTGGGCCTGTGCCGCAAGCAGGGGCTGAAGTTCGACATCATGTCCACCAGCTTTTTCCTGGGCCGGCGCTCGCTGATACCCTCGGCGCGGCAGGGCATGCCGCTGTGGCAGGACAAGCTGTTCATCTTCCTGATGCGCAACGCCGCCAATCCGACCGACTTCTTCCACATCCCGCCCGGCCGAGTGGTCGAGCTGGGCGCGCAGGTAGCCGTATGACCAACGAACGCAAGGGCGGGCAAAGCTCGCAGGCGCGAGGCCGTCGCATGGCGACCAAGGGGCGTTCGCGCCCGGCCGAGGCGCAGGCCCCGGCGCCGTCTCAGGACGACATCGGGGTCGAGGCGCGGGTCGTCGCCGGCCTGTTGCTGAACGCCGCGCTGGATCGCCGCAACGGCCTGGACGAGGCGCTGGCCCAGGCGCCCGCCCGCGCCCTGGCGCCGGTCGACCGCGCCTTCGCGCGCGCCGTGGCCATGGCCGCCCTGCGCCGCCTGGGCGAGATCGACCAGATCCTGGACCGCCGCCTGAACAAGGCCCCGCCCGAGGCCGTGCGCACCCTGCTGCGGATCGCCCTGGCCCAGACGCTGGTGCTGGAGACGCCGGCCTTCGCCGCCGTCTCGACCGCCGTGAAGCTGGCCGAGCGCGATCCCAAGACGCGGCCCTACAAGAACCTGGTCAACGCCGTGCTGCGCGGCGTCGGCCGCGACGGCCCGGGTTTGACCACGGCGGAATCGAACCTGCCCGATTGGATCGCCGCGCGCTGGAAGACGGCTTACGGCGAGGCGGCGCTGGCCGGCGTCGCCTTGGCGGCGCGCCAGGAGCCGCCGACCGACCTCAGCCTCAAGCCCGGCGTCGACGTCGAGGCGGCGGCAGCGGCGGTGGAGGGCGAGGTCTTCCACGCCGGCGCGGGCGGCGGCTCGGTCCGCACCGGGCGCCGGGGCGACGTGGCGGCCTGGCCCGGCTTCGACGACGGCGACTGGTGGGTGCAGGACGCCGCCGCCGCCGTGCCCGGCCGGCTCTTGGCCGCGACGGCGGGCGAGACGGCGTTGGACATGTGCGCCGCGCCCGGCGGCAAGACGCTGCAGCTGGCCGCCGCCGGCGCGCAGGTCGTCGCCCTGGACCGTTCGGCCGCGCGGCTGAAGCGGCTGGAGCAGAATCTGGAGCGCACGGGCCTGCAGGCCGAGATCGTCGCCGTGCCGGCCGAGGACTGGGACGACGCGCGGACCTTCGACGCCGTGCTGCTGGATGCGCCATGCACCGCGACCGGCACCCTGCGTCGAAACCCCGAGGTGCTGCGCGCCACCCGCCCCGGCGACGTGGGCAAGCTGGCGGACGTTCAGCACCGTCTGCTGGACGCCGCAGCCGCGCGGGTGAAGCCGGGCGGACGGCTGGTCTATTGCACCTGCTCGCTGGAGCGGGAGGAGGGCGAGACGCAGATCATCGCCTTCCTGCGCCGGCATCCGGAATTCCGCACCGCGCCCGCCGACCCGGCGGCGGTCGGCGCGCCGGCCGAGGCGCTGACGCCCGAGGGCTGGCTGCGCATCCTGCCGTCGATGGCGGCCGAACGCGGCGGGTTGGACGGCTTCTTCGCGGCGCGGCTGGAACGGGTCGCCTAGACACACGGTCGTTCGCGCTTCGCGAACGGACGGACGCCGCCGTTCGCGAAAGACGGGCGTCTCCTGGCGCAGAGGCGGTGGCGAACACGGCCGGAGGTCGGCGATGTCGGCGGCGTCGGGGCCGACGGTCGGTCCCTCTCGCAGGATCATCGTCATGAAACGCCTCGCCGCCCTGATCGCCGTCGCCACGGCCGCCGCCGTCTCCGCCCCCGCCCTGGCCGGCGATCTGGACTTCACCTTCGAGACGGGCCAGCCGACCGGCCGCATCCTGGTGGCCCTGTACGACAGCCAGGCGGCCTATGAGGGCGGCGCCGCCCCGGTGCGTCAGGCCGTGGTCGAGGTGACCGGCCCCACCGCCCGCGCCGACTTCGACGGCCTGGCGGACGGCGACTACGCCATGCGCGCCTTCCACGACGTCAACGCCAACGGCCGCATGGACGCCAATCCGTTCGGCATGCCGGTGGAGCCCTTCGCCTTCTCCAACAATGCGCACGGCCACATGGGGCCGGCCGGCTGGGACCAGGCCAGGGTCGCCGTCGCGGGCGGTTCGGTCGCCCAGACCATCGTCCTGAAGTAAGCCGCCGCCTGACCGGAGCCGCCGCCATGATCCCGTCCCGCCGTTCCTTTCTGATGGGCGCCGCCGCCCTGTCCGCCGCCGTCGCCACGCCCGAGGTCACCCGCGCCGCCGCCGCGCTGAAGGTCTTCGCCGACAAGGCCGACTGGGCCCTGGCCACGCGCGACATCGAAGGCGACGTGCCGCGCCAGGCGCTTCGGCTGATCCACGGCCGCGCGCCGGAGGGGCTGTCGGGCGTGCTGTACCGCAACGGACCCGGCAGGTTCCGCCGGCCGGGCGGGTCGGTCAGCCACTGGTTCGACGGCGACGGCCTGCTGCGCGCCTTCCGGCTGGAGGACGGCCGGGCGACGCTGGAGGCGCGGTTCGCCGACACGCCCAAGCGGCGGATCGAGACCGAACTGGACGCCGTGGTCACGCCCGGCTTCGGCACGCGCGGCGACGCCCGCGCGCAGCTGGGCTCCAACGACGCGGCCAATGCGGCCAACACCGGCGTTCTGGCGGCGGCCGACACGGTCTGGGCGCTGTGGGAGGGGGGCTCTCCGCTGGCCATGGACGCCGGCGACCTGTCGACCCGGGGGTTCGTGACCCTGCGCGACGACCTGAAGGGGATGCCGTTCCAGGCCCACCCGCGCCACGCCCCCGACGGTTCGATCTGGAACGTCGGCACGTCGGGCGATCAGGTCGTGGTCTGGCGCCTGAACCCCGACCGCAGCCTGAACATGGCCGAGGTCGTGCGTCTGCCGCGCGCCAGCTACATGCACGACTTCACCGCCACCGACCGGCATCTGATCCTGGTGCTGCAGCCCTGGGTGTTCGAGGGCGCGCGCGTCGCTCCCTTCATCTCCAGCCTGGCCTGGCGGCCCGAGCAGGGGACGCAGGTGCTGGTGCTGGACAAGGACGACCTGTCGAACCGGCGCCTCTACGACCTGCCCGCCTTCTTCCACTTCCACCTGGGCGACGCCTGGGCCGAGGCGGACGGGACGATCCGCTTCGACGTGGCGGCCAGCGCCGATCCCCGCTTCGCCGTCGACGGCGCGCGCGTGCTGGTCGAGCAGACGGGCGACGTTCCCGGCGATCCCGCCAGGCTGGCGCTGGTCACCCTGCGTCCCGACGGCCGCGCCGAGATGATCACGTCCGAGGCGGTTGGCGAGTTCCCCAAGGGCGACCCGCGCCGCGCCGGGCTGAAGCGCAGCCTGACGGTCCACACCACGGGCGAGACGCGCGGCCGGCCGCTGCCCACGGGCCTGGCCGTTCAGAACTGGGACACCGGCCGCTCGGCCGCCTTCCGCTTCGGCGAGCATCAGGTGATGGAGGAGACGGTGTTCGCGCCCAAGCCGGGAGCGACGGGCGAACGGGACGCCTGGCTGATCGGACCGTCGGTCAATCTGCGCGAGGGCCGCACCGAACTGCATGTGTTCGACGCCGCCCATGTCGAAGACGGGCCGGTGGCGACCTGGGCCGCCGACGTGGCCCTGCCGGCGGGCTTTCACGGGACCTGGGCGGGCTGAGGCGCGAATCTTGCCGGGGGTTCACGGTTCGCAAAGCCTGCCGTGCCAAAGGTGGACCCCATGACCCCCGTGCAGACCCCCGCCGACCTGCGTCCGATCACCGCCCTGCGTTTCTTCGCGGCGGCGTGGGTCGCGGTCTATTCCTTCTGGGAGAACCTAGCCGGCGTCGGCCTGCCGGGCTTTGTGTCCAAGGGCTATCTGGGCGTCGAGCTGTTCTTTGTCCTGTCCGGCTTCATCCTCAGCCACGTCTATCTGCAGGCGGCGGGCGAGAAGCGGTTTTCGTATCGCGGCTTCCTGTGGGCGCGGATCGCGCGCGTCTATCCGCTGCACATCGCCACCCTGTTGGGCGTCGGCGCCCTGGCCGGGGCGGCGATCGCGGCGGGCATGAGCGTGGACGCCAATGTGCTGAGCTGGTCGTCGCTGCCCGCCAACCTCCTGATGGTCCACGCCTGGGGCCTGGCGCCGGTCGCCGGCTGGAACCACCCGTCGTGGTCGATCTCGGCGGAATGGTTCGCCTATCTGTGCTTCCCCGTCTTCGCCTTCGTCTTCTGGCGCCTGCGGGCCAAGCCGGTCGCCGCCGTCGTCGGCGCGGCGGCCTTCGTGGCGGTGCTGTATTTCGTGTTCGAGCAGTGGGCCGGCTTCTCGCTGACCGAGGCGACCATCCGCTGGGGCGCGCTGCGGATCGTGCCGTGCTTCGCCTACGGCTGCGCCCTCTATCTGCTGTACCGGCGCGCGCCGCTGAAGGCGCCGTGGCTGTGCAGCGCCGCCTTCGCTGTCCTGCTGCTGGCCAGCGCCGCCCTGACGCTGTGGGACGGGGTGACGGTGCTGCTGGCGGGGGGGCTGATCCTGTCGCTGGCCTCGCTGCCGAACGCGCGCGCCGGCTGGCTGGCGTCGAAGCCGGCGGTCTATCTGGGGGAGATCAGCTATTCGGTCTATATGGTCTGCGTGCCGTGGAAGCTGCTGGCCGTGAACCTGGCCGCCAAGGTCACCGACGCGCCGGACAAGCAGCTTCAACTTTTCGTGTGGCTGGCGATCCTGGCGCTGCTGCCCGTGGTCGCGGCCCTGTCCTACCATCTGGTCGAACGCCCGGCGCGGAAGGCTTTGCGCGATTGGCCCAAGCGGCGCAATAAGCTGTCGGAAACCAATCTGAAGTACGCCGGTACGTCGAAAGCGCTTGCCCCGGACGCCGATCCTGTGGCCTAGAAGGCGCACCTGAGGCAGGTCGGGAAAAGCCACAGCATGACGAAACGGTTCACAGCCGCCGCGGTTGCGGCGACCCTCGGATTTTTTGCGGTCGGCGTGACGCCTTCCGCCGCCAGGGCCGACGATCCGTATTGGCAGTGCGTGACCTTCGCCCGCATGTTCTCGGGCATCAACATCTTCGGCGACGCCTGGACCTGGTGGCGCCAGGCTGCCGACAAGTTCCGCACCGGCGACCGGCCCGAAACCGGCTCGGTGCTGGTGTTCCGCCCCCAGGGCCGCATGAGCCGGGGCCACGTCGCCGTCGTCTCCGACATCCTGACCGACCGCATGGTGCGCGTGACCCACGCCAACTGGGGCGGCAGCCGCGGCCGGGTCGAGGAGAACGTCACCGTCGTCGACGTCTCGCCCTCTAATGACTGGAGCCAGGTCAAGGTCTGGTACAATCCGTCGAACGGCCTGGGCACCACGGTCTATCCGACCTACGGCTTCATCTACAAAGGCGCCCGCGACGCCTTCGACGCCGGCCGCCAGATGGCCGCCGCCGCCACGGCCGGCCAGGGCCAGCACTAACCTTCAGATCGGACGATCAGCAGCCCGCGCAGTCGGGCAGGGCGGTCGTCTCCAGCTGCAGCGTCGTATGGCCGATGCCGAAGCGGCGCGCGGCGGCTTGCGCCTCGACCAGCAGGGCGTCCGGGTCGGTGCGGCCGTGGACCAGATGGGCGGTCATCGCCGTCTCTGTGGTCGACAGGGCCCAGACGTGCAGATCGTGGACCGCGCCGACGCCGTGCAGGCCGCACAGCGCCGTCTCCAGCGCCGCCATGTCGACGCCGGCCGGGGCGCCGTCCATGGCCAGATTGACGGAATCCTTCAGCAGGCCCCAGGTCGACCACAGGATCACCACCACGATGACCAGGCTGACCAGCGGGTCGATCACGGCCCAGCCAGTCGCCATGATGACCGCGCCGGCGACGACCACGCCCAGCGACACGCCGGCGTCGGCCATCATGTGCAGATAGGCGCCCTTGGCGTTCAGGTCGTGCTGGGAGCGCAGGAACAGCAGCGCCGTACCCAGGTTGATGACGAAGCCGATCGCCGCGACCGCCATGATCGTCGTCGATCCCACGGGCGCCGGCTCGGCGAACCGGCGCACCGCCTCGAAGGCGATGGCCCCGCAGGCGAAGATCAGCAGCAACGCATTGCCCAGGGCGGCCAGCACCGTCGCCTTGCCGTAGCCATAGGTGCGCCGCCCGCCCAGGGCCCCGTGGGCGCCCTTGCGCGCCAGCCAGGCGGCGCCCCCCGCCATGGCCAGGCCCAGCACGTCCGAAAGATTGTGGCCGGCGTCGGCCAGCAGGGCGGTGGAATCCGCGATCAGGCCGGCGCCGAACTCGCAGGCGACGAAGGCCAGGTTGACCACCAGTCCGACCGCATAGCGCCAGTCGCCGGTGTCCACCGGGCCATGGGCGTGCCCGTGATGGCCGTGTCCATGATGATGCCCGGCTTCTTCGTGATCAGGGTGATCGTGGGCGTGGGAATGGGCGTGCGGCTCGGACATGGGCGCGACCCTAGTGCCGGTGCATCGCCACGAGAAGCCCCAGGCCGATCAGGGCCACCCCCAGAACGGCGCCTTCGTAGCGGGCCCAGCGCTCCATGCGCAGGATGGAGGCGCCGGCGCCGGCCAGGGCGGTGAAGACGGCCATGCCCAAGACCGTCCCGACCGCGAAGACTCCAGTCAGCAGGGCCAGGACGCCCGGCCCCTCGGCCGCCGAGGACAGATAGATGGGCAGCAGCACCTCGCCCGGCGCTATGGCCATCATCGCCACCAGGCCCAGGAAGGCCGCGCGGTCCGACACCGCCGGCTCGGCCGTCTCGACGGGCGGGCCCTCGACCGTCGCCGGTCGCCGCAGGGTCGCGCGCGCCAGGTAGAAGGCGCCGAAAAGGAACAGCAGCACGGCCGACAGGTGCGGCAGCAGGCCCTCGATCCACTGGTCCAGCGCCAGCCCGGCGGCGACGATCAGCGCTCCGACCACGGCGGTGGAGGCGATGTGGGCCAAGCCGGCGGCGGCCACCGCCGTCAGCACCCGTCCCGCGCTCCACCGCTGTGCGCGCCCCACCAAGACGAATGGCAGCCAGTGGGTCGGCAGGGCCGCATGCAGGAAGGCCGCGACGAATCCACCGCCCAGCAGGGAGACCAGGACGGATTGTTCGAGGGACGCGGCCATGGGCGCCTTGTAGAATGTTATCTTATAACGGTCGAGCGCCTTTTTCGCACACGATCGATCCAAGGCGGGCGAGACGCGGTGAGAGGCTGGAAAGATGATGAATGGCGACCCCGGGAGGACTCCAACCTCCGACCTCGGCTTTAGGAAAGCCTTGCTCTATGCAGCTGAGCTACGGGGCCACGCTGCGCCTCCTAGCGGGCGGCGGCCGCGGGGGGAAGAGGCCTGTCGTTCGCGGGAGTCCTCCGATGGGCCCGGCGGCCTGACGGGCCTTGTGGTTAATCGTTGTTAAGATACAAGATGTTGCGGGGAACAAATCCCGAATCGGGACATGTCTGTGATTCGGTCCTGATTCGTTTCATGCCTGTTCCGGCGTTCGGCTCTGGCCGTTAACCTTGGCTGTTTCCCGCTTGCGGGCGCGCGGACGCCCGCGCGCCGGGATTTCGGCGCGACCGCGTTGGGTCAGTCGAAGAGGTGGATGTCGCCCGACGGCGCGGGCGCGTCCAAGGGGCCGCCGCCCAGGCGGGAGACGAGCGCGGCCAGCGGCACGCGGGACAGGGCCTGCTCCGGCGGCTCCCCCAGGGCGGTGGCGCGGATGACCCCGGCCAGGGCCTCCAGCCGCTGGCCCAGATCGTCCAGGGCCTGGACGCGGGTCAGGGCGGCCGTCCGTTGCGCGGGGGCGGCCAGGGCGATCAGGTCGCCCGCCAGGGCCTCGAGCGCTGTCATCTCGCGGCGCATGGCCGCCATCTCCTCGGCGACGGCGTGCAGCAGGTCGGCGGCGGGCGCGCGCATCAGAACAGCTCCAGAGCGCCGGTCTCGACCGGCGGGGCGATCGGCTGCGGGCGCGGCGCCAGGGTGTCGGTCACGGCGCGCTGCAGGGCGCGGCCGGAAACGGGCCAGTAGTGGAGACGCCGGCCGCCATCGCCGCGCAGGCTGCCGCCCACGACGGGAATGCCCTCGTCGCGCAGGAAGCGCTCGGCGAAATCGGCGTTGGCGCGGCCCACGTCGCGCAGGCTGTCGAACATGCGCCCGCCGCCGAACAGCTTGGCCTCCAGCCGCTCACGCCGTCCGCCCGCCTTCAGCACGTCGTTGATCAGCAATTCCATCGCATAGGCGCCGTATCGGCGGCCCGCATCCGTGCCCGCGCCCGCGCCTTCGGGCAGCAGGAAGTGATTCATGCCGCCGATCCGCGCCACCGGGTCGCGCAGGCACATGGCCACGCAGGACCCCAGTATGGTGCTGAGCACGGCCTGGGGATCGGCCGTGACGACATGCTCGCCTTGGCCGACGTGGATGCGCCTTTCGTGGGTCGAGGGCGCGGCGGGGTTCATGTCAGCGGGCCGAACACGGCTTCCAGCTTGGCCTTCAGCTGGGCGACGGTGAAGGGCTTCACCAGGTAGTTGTTGACGCCGAACTGCACCGCCCGCTGCACCAGCTCGCGGTCGGCGCGCCCGGTCAGCATGATGAAGGCGGCCTTCTGCGTGGGCGGGTGGGCGCGGATGGCGCGCAGCAGGCCCAGGCCGTCCAGGTTCGGCATGTTGTAGTCGGAGATGACCAGGGTCGCCGGCTTGGTGATCATCTCGCGCAGGGCGATCTCGCCATCGGCGGCTTCGCGGATCTCGCGCACGCCCAGCTGCTGCAGGCTGGTGCGGACCAGCGAGCGCATGGTCATCTGATCGTCGACGATCAGGCAGTTCAGAGAGGCGGCGGCGGGCATGGGTACGCTCCCGTTAGGCGACAGACCGCGCGGCCGGGTCGGCGCACAGGTCGAGAATGGCGGAGGACAGACGGTGGAGCGGCGCCTGCCGTTCCACGGCGCCGAGTTCAAAGGCGGCGCGAGGCATGCCGTAGACGACGCTCGTGGCTTCGTCCTGGCCCAGGGTGTGGGCGCCGGCCTGGCGCATGGCCAGCAGGCCGCGCGCCCCGTCCTTGCCCATGCCGGTCAGGATGACGCCGGTGGCGGGCCGGCCCAGCCGGGCGACCGAGTCGAACAGCACATCGACCGAGGGACGGTGGCCGTTGACCGGCTCGGAGGCCGTCAGGCGGCAATGCGGGTTTGCGCCCGGCGTGACCTCGAGATGGGCAAGGCCGCCCGGCGCCAGATAGATGCGGCCCGGCGCCAGCGGCGCGCCGTCGACGGCTTCGGCCACTGCGGGGGCGCAGACCCGGTCCAGCCGCGCGGCGAAACTGGCCGTGAAGCTGGCCGGCATGTGTTGGGTGATCACCGTCGCCGGGCAGTCGGCCGGAAAACCCGACAGGATGGTCAGCAGGGCCTCGACCCCGCCGGTGGAGGCGCCGATGGCCAGGATGTGGCGCGGATCGGCGCGGTAGGCGTCGGGCGCGGCGGCGGTCGCCGGGGCCTCGCCGCGCGGCCGCACGCGCGAGCGGGCCGCCGCCTTGACCTTGCCGATCAGCTCCTGGAAGGCGTCGGATGTGGCGACGGCCGGCTTCTCCACCGCGTCCACGGCGCCGATCTCCAGCGCCGCCAGGGTGACGTCGGCGCCGGCCGCCGTCAGGGTCGAGACCATCACCACCGGCATCGGCCGCAGGCGCATGATCTTCTCCAGGAACTCCAGCCCGTTCATGTTGGGCATCTCGACGTCCAGCGTCAGGACGTCGGGATTCAGCGCCTTGATGGCGGCGCGCGCCTCGATCGGATCGGCGGCGGTTCCCACCACCTCGATCTCCGGATCCCGGCGCAGGGCGGCCGAGATCAGCCCGCGCATGGTCAGGCTGTCGTCGACGACCAGGACCTTGATCGTCATGCCGTCCCTCCCGCCCGATAGGCGGTCAGGCCGTCGGGACGAAGCTGGGCCGCAGCCGGCCCGGTGACCCGTTCCGAATGGCCGATGTAGAGCGTCGCGCCGGGGTTCATGCAGGGGACGAAGCGGCTCCAGACCCGCTCCTGCGTCGCCTCGTCGAAATAGATCACCACATTGCGGCAGAAGATCACGTCGAAGCGGCCGCGCATCGGCCAGTCGCCGATCAGGTTCAGCTCGCGGAAGGCGACCAGGCGGCGAAGCTGCGGGCCGGCGGCCCACTGGCCCCGGTCGGCGCGCTCGAAATACTTGCGCCACAGGGTAGCCGGCGCGGGCTCCAGCGTCTCCTCGGAATAGACGCCGGCGTGGCCCTGGGCGACCATGTTGGGGTCGATGTCGGTGGCCAGGATGCGCACGTCCAGATCGGCCGCCTCCGGCAGGACCGACAGCACGGTCAGCGCCATCGAATAGGGCTCCTGCCCGTTGGAGCAGGCGGCCGACCACAGCCGCACCCGGCCGCCCGCGCGGGCGCGCTCGGCCAGGGCCGGCATGACCCGATCGCGCAGATCGTCGAAATGGTGCGGCTCGCGGTAGAAGCGGGTGACGTTGGTGGTCAGGGCCGCCATCATCGCCTGGCGCTCGTCTACCCCGTCGACCCCTTCGATCAGGGCGCAGTAGTCGCGGAAGCTGCGCAGGCCCAGCGCGCGCAGCCGCTTGGCCAGGCGCGAATAGACCAGCGCGGCCTTGCCCTCGGTCAGGGCGATGCCGGCGTGGCTGTGCAGGGTCTGGGCGATGTGGCGGAAGTCCTCGGCGGTGAAGGCGAATTCGCCCTCCACCAGGGACTCGCGCCCTGCGGCGGACGTCATGCGGCCTCGGCTTCCGCCTGCGGCAGGATGTGGTCCAGCTCGATCAGGCTGATCATGCGTCCGTCGATGGAGAAGATGCCCTTCACGAAGGACTTCACATGGTCGCTGGCCACGTCGGGCGTCGGCTGAACCTGGGCCTCGGACATCTGAAGGATGTCGGACACGGCGTCGACCAGCAGGCCCACGGTGCGGCCGCCGATGTGGGCCACCATGATGACGTGGCGCGCGGTCGGCTCGGTCGTTGGCAGACCGAAGCGGGCCCCCAGGTCGATGATCGGCAGCACCGTGCCGCGCAGGTTGATCACCCCCTTCATATAGCCGGGGGTGCGCGGCAGCGGCGTCGCCGGGGTCCAGCCGCGGATCTCCCGCACCGACATGATGTCGACGCAGAACTCCTGGGCGCCGATGCGGAAGGCGATCAGTTCACGGGTGTCGAGGGCTTCGGTCATGGGTCAGCTCGCCAGCTTCAGGTCGGGGCGGCCGCCGGCGCGCCGCAGGGCGACCAGCGTGTCGATGTCGAGGATCAGGGCGACGCGGCCGTCGCCCAGGATGGTGGCGGCGGCGACGCCCTCCACCTGCTGATAGTTGGATTCCAGGCTCTTGATCACGACCTGGCGCTGGCCCTGGATGGCGTCGAACAGCAGGGCGGCGCGCTGGCCGGATTCGGTCTCGACGATGACGGCGATGCCTTGGGTCGGGTCCATCGGCGTGTCGGAGAAGCCCATGCCCCAGGCCACGTCCACCAGGGGCACGAAGGCGTCGCGGAAGCGGATCACCGGATCGACGCCGCCGACATGGTGGATATCGCCGGCCTGGGGGGTCAGGCTCTCGACGATGGCGGGCAGGGGCGCGATCAGGGTCTGGCCGGCGGCGGCGACGACCATGCCGTCCAGCACCGCCAGGGTCAGCGGCAGGCTGAGGGTGAAGGTCGAGCCCTTGCCGGGAACGGAGCTGATCGAGATGCGTCCGCCCAGCGCCTGGATCGAGCGCTTGACCACGTCCATGCCCACGCCCCGTCCCGAGATGTCGGACACCACCGAGGCGGTGGAGAAGCCCGGCAGGAAGATCAGGTTGTCGATCTGGTCGTCGGCGAGGACGGCGTCGGGCGCGATCAGCCCCTTGTCGAGCGCGATCTTCTTCACGCGCTCGCGATTGATGCCCTTTCCGTCGTCGGCGATCTCGATGACGATCCGGCCCGAGCGGTGCAGGGCGGCCAGGCGCACCGTGCCCTCGGCGGCCTTGCCGGCGGCCAGGCGTTCCTCGGGCGTCTCCAGCCCGTGGTCGATGGCGTTCCTCAGCATGTGGGTGATCGGCTCGGCCAGGCGTTCGACCACGGTCTTGTCGACCTCGGTCTCCTCGCCGCTGGTGACCAGGCGCACGGCCTTGCCGGTCATGTCGGCGACCTCGCGCACCAGGCGCGGCATGCGCTGGAACACCGACTTCACCGGCTGGGCGCGGATGGCCATGACGCTGTCCTGGATCTCGCGCGTCAGCAGTTCCAGGTCCTCCAGGCCCAGGGCCACGCCGGACGAGCGCGCCAGGCCGCTCTCCAGCACGCGCTGGGACAGCATGGCCTGCTGGATGACCAGTTCGCCCACGGCGTTGATCAGCCGGTCGACGCGGTCCAGGTCGACGCGGATGGTCACCGGCGCGGCGGCGGTCGGCGCGGCTTGGACGGCGGGAGCCGGAACCGAGGTCGGCGCCGGCGCTTCCGCCACGGGCGCGGGGGCCGCCTCCGCGATGGGCGTCGCGGCCGCCTTGGCCAGCAGGGCGGCGATATCCAGGTCGTCGCCCTCGGGCGGGACGGCCGCGGGTTCGTCGTCGAAGGCCGGGAATTCGCCGGACGCATCGCCCAGAGGCATGATCGCCAGGTCGCAGTCCGCCTCGACGAAGTCGAAGACCTCGCGCACCTCGGCCTCGTCCACCGGCGCGGACAGGTCGATCGTCCAGGTCAGGCAGCCGTCCTCGGGGGATAGGGCGTCCAGCGGCGGCAGGTCGGTCTCGTCCAGGGTCACCGTCGTCGGGCCCAGCCGGCCCAGTTCGCGCAGCAGCAGGCCGGTTTCGTTGGCGTTGGCGTACATCCGGCCGTGCGGCCTGAAGACGATGCGCCAGCCGGCGGCGGGTTCAGGCGCGGGCGCGATCCCGGGAAGGTCGATCGCAAGCGGCGTGAAGCCGAAGTCGTCCTCGTCATCGTCCAGCGGCGCGGCCGGCGCGGCGCCGCCGTGGGTCAGTGTTTCCATCTCGGCCACCAGGGCCGCCGACCGGGTCTCCTCGACGGGCGGGACCAGTCCCTGTGCGGCCTGCACATGGTCGGCCAGCACGTCGGAGGCGCGCAGCAGCGTCTTCACCGTCGCGGGATCGCACGGCTTACGGCCGGCGCGCAGTTCGTCCATCAGGGTCTCGAAGACGTGGGCGAAGCGGACCAGGGCCTCCAGGCCGAAGGCGCCGGCGCCCCCCTTCACCGAATGGACGGCGCGGAAGACGGCGTTGATCGTCTCGCCGTCCGTCTGGCCCTGTTCGAGCAGCAGCAGCTTCGATTCCAGGTCGGCGAGCAGTTCGTCGCATTCCTGGAAGAAGGTGGCCTTGATGGCTTCGAAAGCGTCGTCCATGAGCGCGCCCCGTCGGGTCTCCTTCAGGCGGCGACGCGGCGGACCGCGTCGACCAGCTTGGCCGGATCGAACGGCTTGACGATCCAGCCCGTCGCGCCGGCGGCGCGGGCGCGGGCCTTCTTCTCGGCGTCGCTCTCGGTGGTCAGCACCAGCACCGGCGTCGTCCGATGCCTCGGGTCGGCGCGCATCCCCTCGATGAAGCCGAAGCCGTCCATGCGCGGCATGTTGATGTCGGTGATGACCACGTCCGCGCCCTTGGCGGCCAAGGTCTCCAGCCCGTCCACGCCGTCCACGGCCTGGATCACCGTGTAGCCCGCATCCTGCAGCGCCAGCAGCAGCATGTCGCGCATGGTGCGGGAATCGTCGACGGTCAGTACGGTCTTGCTCACGCGAGCGCCCCCTCGTTGAACTCGGGCGCGCCGAAGGCGGCCCATTGATCGGCGAAACTCTCTGACACAGGACCTAACTTCAGGTTGACGCCATCCGCCGCCCAGGCGCGCCGGGCCGACAACAGGACCTGAAGGCACAGGCCGCCCAGCCGCTCCACGCCCGAGGCGTCCAGCGTCAGCTCCTGGTTGCGGCGCGCCAGCAGTTCGGCCTTCAGCGGCTCGGCCGCGTTCAGGTCCAGCACCGGCGCCAGGGTCAGGATATCGCTCATCAGAATTCCTCCCAGCCGTCCTCGATCGGCGCGGCCTCGACCTTGGGCGCGGCGCCGCCGCGACCCAGCGTCTTGAGCGCCTGGACGACCAGGTTGGAGCGCTTCGGCTCGGCCGGACGGGCGACCGGCGCCGCCGGCTTGGGTTCGACCGGTGCGGCGCGTGCGGCCGGGACCGTGTCGCCGATGCGGAACCGGGTCACGGAGGCCTGCAGAGCCTCGGCCTCCTGGGCCAGCGAATGGCTGGCGGCGGTGGACTGTTCGACCATGGCCGCGTTCTGCTGGGTCACCTGGTCCATCTGGTTGACGGCGGTGTTGACCTGGGCCAGGCCGACGGCCTGCTCCTGGGCGGAGGCGGCGATCTCGGACACCAGGCTGTCGATCTCGGCGACGCGCTCGACGATGCGGTTCAGCGCCTCGCCGGTCTGGCCGACCAGCTTCACCCCTTGATCCACCTGGCCCGTCGAAGCGGAGATCAGGGCCTTGATCTCCTTGGCGGCCTCGGCCGAGCGCTGGGCCAGGGCCCGGACCTCCGACGCCACCACCGCGAAGCCTCGGCCGGCCTCGCCCGCACGGGCGGCCTCGACCCCGGCGTTCAGGGCCAGAAGGTTGGTCTGGAAGGCGATCTCGTCGATCACGCCGATGATCTGGTTGATCTGGCTGGAGGACTGCTCGATCGCCGTCATGGCCTGGACGGCGTCGCGCACGACCCCGCCCGAGGTCTCTGCGTCGCCGCGCGCGGCCTGGACCACGCCGGAGGCCTGGCGAGCGCCCGAGGCGGTCTTGTTGACCGTGGCGGTGATCTCGTCGAGGGCGGCGGCGGTCTCTTCGAGCGAGGCGGCCTGCTGCTCGGTGCGGCGCGACAGATCGTCGGCCGCCTGGCTGATCTCGCCGGCGCCGGAGCGGATCGCGGCGACATTGGCGACGACCACGCCCATGGCCTGCTGAAGCTGGGCGATGGCGTTGTTGAAGTCGGACTTCAGCTGTTCGGCGCGGGGCGCGACCTCGGCCGTCATACGATGGGTCAGGTCGCCGTTGGCCATGGCGGACAGGCCCTGGCCCAGGGCCTCGATCGCCGCCTTGTCCTCGGCGGCGAGACGGGCCTTTTCGGCCTCGTTGGCGGCGCGTTCCTGCTCGCTCTGCGACCGGTGCGTGGCGGCCTCGGCCTCGACGCGGGTCTTTTCGACAGCGGCGTCGCGGAAGGCGACGATGGCCTTGGCCATCTGGCCGAACTCGTCCCTGCGGTTGGCGCCGTTGACGACGATGGCGGTGTCGCCCGACATCAGACGCTTCATCTGGCCGATCGCCGTCAGGGTCGGCGCCGCGATGGCGCGAGTGACGATCCAGCCGACGCCCAGGGCGATCACCAGTGCGGCCAGGAGGCCCGCGGCCAAGGCGACCGTGGCGTGGCGGCTGGCCGAATCCTGGGCCTCGAGGGCGGCGGTCAGCTGGATCTCCGAATCCGCCTTCAGCTTGCCGAGGGCGTCCTCGACCGGTCCGATCTGCTGGTCGGCGACGCCGTCGCGGCCCATCAGGGCCAGGGCCTCGGCGCCCCTTCCGGCGGCGATGAGGCTGTTGGCCTGCACCACGACCTTGTCGTACCAGGCGTCGCCTGCGGCGGCCGCTTCGTCGACAAGGCCCCGGCGGTTCGCTGGCAAGTCGCGGCGCAGCGCGTCCAGCTGGCTCTTGAAGTTGGCCCGGTGCGCGTCGAGCCGCTCCAGATAGTAGCGGTCGGCGGTGACCAGATAACCGCGCAGGCTGTTTTCCTGACGCGCCAGATAGAATTCCGCAGCGGAGGCTTCGCGGTCGATGCGGTTTTCGACGCTGCGCGTCTCCCCGGCGCGTTGCAGCGCCGACAGATTGATGAACACCGCCGCGCCCATGACGGCGATCGCGGCCAGAACCATCGCGAAGGCGGCGAAAAGCTTGCGCCCCACGGTCAGGTCATCGATCCACTTCAACTCAACTTCTCCGTCGCTTCTGACGTTCAAGGGACAGGCTGGGCGCCCGTGTCGGCCCGCCAGGCCGTCCGCCCTGACCCCGCGGCCTAACCGCGCACTCGCCGGGCGCGCGCCGGGCGGGAGGGGATGGGGCGAGGAACATCGGGATCACGGTCGAACAGCCTCACGCATTGTGAAGCCCAACCATGAGGCGATCCTTAATACCGTTTCTGAACGACGGCGTAGGTAGGTTTGCGTAGCGGCTCGCCTGGGCCTGCGCCTTCGCTCGATAGGTAATTGCCCCTAGACCGCGCAGGACTTTGACGATTTAGTCCAAATCAGGGCCAGTTCGCGTCCGACAGAGTTTCGCGTGCGAGTCGGAGGAAACGATCCAGCACAGGGCATTATCCACGGGACCGCCGCCCGACGCATGGCTGGATCGTCTGACGCGCCGCCGATGGTTCGGTCTCGTCGTCGCGATCCTGGCCGTGGCGGCGGCGGCCGGCGTCCGCGCCCTCCTGCAGTTGTTCGGGCAGTTCTACTATCTGCCGCTGCTGCCCGCGGTTATCGTCACCGCCATGCTCGGCGGGCGCCTCGCTGTCGCGGCGGCCATCGTCATGGCCATCGCCCTGAACGTCCTGGTGACCCCGCGCTACGGGGTGACGGACACGATGGTCAACGCGCTTCTGTTCGTCTGCGTCGCTTGGGGGATCGCCGAGGTCTGCCAGCGGCTTCGCGATTCGCTGCGGCGCTCTGAGGCGCTCTCTGGCGACCTGGCGGCCCGTGAGGCCATGCTGGGCGCCATCCTGTCGTCCACGCCGATCGTGACCCTGGACGTCCAGGGCCGGGTTCGCCGCATGACCCAGGCGGCCGGCGGCCTGCTCGGCGCGGACCCGTCCCAGGCGGCGGGCGCGCGGTTCTCGGACATCCTGCCAAGCTTCGACCCCCGCCTCCTGGTCGC
Source organism: Pseudomonadota bacterium (assembly GCA_023390245.1). Taxonomy (GTDB): domain Bacteria; phylum Pseudomonadota; class Alphaproteobacteria; order Caulobacterales; family Caulobacteraceae; genus Brevundimonas. Next base: position 28,654 of record JAEWDF010000120.1, on the reverse strand, counting down.
CGCGTCGGAATCCGGCCGCTGGTTCCCGGTCGAGCCCGACGGCGCCCCTGTCGGCGTGGTCGCATCCGTCCTGCCCGAAGGGCCCGGAGAAGAGCGCTTCGTCCTGTCGCTGACCGACCAGAGCCGCGCCCACGCGGCGCGCGAGGAGGCCCTGGACCTTCACGGGCGCCTCAGCCACGTCTGGCGGCTCAACTCCATGGGCCAGCTGGCCGCCACCCTGGCGCACGAGCTGAACCAGCCGCTGACGGCCGCGACCGTCTATATTCACGCCAGCCAGACCGACATCGCCCGGGCCGGCCCCCTGGGCGACAGCGCCGCGCGCTCGCTGGAAATGGCCAAGACGCAGCTGCTGCGGGCCGGAAACATCATCCGGCGCATGCGCGACCTGGTCAGCACGGGCGAGCAGACCCTGGCCATCGAGCGCGCATCCTCGATGATCGACGATCTGGCGCCGATGTTCTCCCTCATCACGCGGGACACGGATGTGCCGATCCGGCTGGACGTCCACGACCTCGACGACGAGGTGTTGGCCGACCGCATCCAGGTCCAGCAGGCGGTGACCAACTTGGTGCGCAACGCCGTTGAGGCGGTGGCCGGCCGGGCTGCGCCGCTGGTCGCGGTCATCGGACGCCGCGTTGACGAAACGGCCTACGAAATCTCCGTGGAGGACAACGGGTCGGGAATTTCCGCCGACCGCGTGGACGAGGTGACCCGTCCGAGTCGCAGCGACAAGTCCGGCGGCATGGGTCTGGGTCTCGCCGTCACCCGTTCGATCGTGGAGAGCCACGACAGCCGCCTGGAGATCGGCCGTTCGCCGATGGGCGGCGCCGCCTTCGCCTTCCGCCTGAGCCGCAATCTGGAGCCCGAGGGATCATGACCCAGCCTTCCGTCTTCGTCGTCGACGACGATCCGGCGATGCGCGACTCGCTCGTCACCCTGCTGCGCGGCGAGGGCTTTCGCGCCCGCGCCTTTTCCGGTGGCGAGGAATTCCTTGAACAGAAGCCGGAGGACCGGATCGGCTGCGTGGTGACGGACATCCGCATGCCGCGGATGGACGGGGTCGAGCTGGTCGAGCGCCTGGCCGCCGACCAGGGCCGCACCTGGAGCGTGATCGTCATGACCGGCCACGCCGACGTGCCCCTTGCGGTCCAGCTGATGAAGTCGGGGGTCGTGGACTTCATCGAAAAGCCGTTCGATCCTCACAGGATGCTGGAAGCCGTGCGCGGCTGCGTCTCCACCCTGGCCGCCCGCGCGCCGGAGCAGGCGGCGCGCGATGCGGCCCTGCGCCGGGTCCGAGCCCTGACCCCGCGCGAACGCCAGGTGTTCGACGCCCTGATCCAGGGTCGCTCCAACAAGGAGATCGCGCTGGACCTCGACATCAGCCCGCGCACGGTCGAGATCTTCCGCGCCAAGGTGATGCAGAAGATGGAGGCCCAGAGCTTGTCGGCCCTGGTGCGCATGGGATTGCTGGTCGGAGAGGCTTGAGCCGCGGCGGCGGCGTCGCCACCTTGCGGGGATCATGAGCGACCGCTCCACCGGCCTGCCCCCGTCGCGCGTCACCGCCGTCCTGGGGCCCACCAACACCGGCAAGACCCACCTGGCGGTCGAGCGGATGCTGGGCCATGCCTCGGGCATGATCGGCCTGCCGCTGCGCCTGCTGGCGCGCGAGATCTACGAGCGGATCGTCAGGCTGAGGGGCGCGGCCGCCGTCGCCCTGGTCACCGGCGAGGAGAAGATCGTTCCGCCGCGTCCGCATTATTTCGTCTGCACGGTCGAGGCCATGCCGATGGAGCGGTCGGTGGAATTCCTGGCCGTCGACGAGATCCAGTTGGTTGCGGACCCGGAGCGCGGCCACGTCTTCACCCAGCGGCTGCTGCACGCGCGCGGCCGGTTCGAGACCATGTTCCTGGGCGCCGGGACGATGGAGCCACTGATCCGCCGCCTGGTCCCGGAGGCCGAGATCGTCTCGCGCGACCGGCTGTCGACCCTGTCCTACGCCGGGTCGAAGAAGCTGACCCGCCTGCCCCGCCGCAGCGCCATCGTCGCCTTCTCGACCGAGCGGGTCTACGCCATCGCCGAGCTGATCCGGCGCCAGCGGGGCGGGGCGGCGGTGGTCATGGGCAGTCTCAGCCCCCGAACCCGCAACGCCCAGGTGGCGCTGTACCAGTCCGGCGAGGTCGACTTCCTGGTCGCCACCGACGCCATCGGCATGGGGCTGAACATGGACGTGGACCATGTCGCCTTCGCGGGCCTGCGCAAGTTCGATGGCCGGCGCACCCGCTGGCTGCACGCCCACGAGATCGGCCAGATAGCGGGGCGCGCCGGCCGCCACCTGCGCGACGGGACCTTCGGCGTCACGGCCGAGGCGGAGGAACTGGACGCCGACCTGGTCGAACAGGTGATCGAGCATCGCTTCGACCCGGTCGAGGCGGCGGAGTGGCGCAACGCCCGGCTGGACTTCGACACCCTGCCGGACCTGCTGCGCTCCCTGACCGTGACGCCAGGCGTCCCCGGCCTGACCCTGACCGCCGAGGCGCTGGACGAGACCCTGCTGCGCCGGCTGATGAAGGACGAGGAGGTCGCCCGCGTCGGCCGGTCGCGCGGGACCATCATGCGGCTATGGGAGGCGTGCCAGCTGCCCGACTTTCAAAACACCACGCTGGACGAGCATGCGCGCCTGGCCAAGGACGTCTTCACCGCCCTCACCAGCAAGCGCGGGCGGCTGACCGAAGACTGGATCGCGCCGCGCTTCGCCGACGTTGATCGCGACGACGGCCAGATCGACCAGCTTTCCGCGCGGCTGTCGGCGGTGCGCACCCTCTCCTACATCGCCAACCGGCCCGACTGGCTGCATGACGCGGCGGCCTGGCGCGAACGGACCCGCGCGCTGGAGGACCGGCTGTCCGACGTGCTGCACGAGCGGCTGACCGCCCGCTTCGTCGACCGCCGCACCACCGCCCTGATGCGCGCCCTGAACGTGCGTGAGGACAGCCAGCCGCTGGGTGCCGGCGTCGCCGAGGACGGCGAGGTGACGGTGGAGGGCGAGGTGGTGGGCCAACTGCAAGGCGTCCGCTTCACCCTGGAGAAGGGCGCCTCGGCCCTGGAGGACCGCGCCCTGCGCCAGACGGCGGTGCGCGCCGTGACGCCCGAGGTCGTGCGGCGCCTGGGCCGCCTGGCCGCCGAGACCGACGAGAATTTCGCCGTCACGCCCGAGGGCGACGTGCTGTGGCGCGGCGTGCTGACGGCCAAGGTGTTGGCCACGCCCGCCGGGGCCGATCCCTTCGCGCCGCAGGCGCGGCTGCTGGGCGACCTGGGGCCGGCCCCGGCGCGTGAGCGGGCGAAGCGCCGCATTGAGGCCTGGCTGGCGGCCGAGGCAGGCCGGGCGCTGCGCGACCTGCGCCGCCTGCGCCAGGCGGTGGAGAGTGGCGCGCTGAAGGGCCTCCCGCGCGGGATCGCCTTCCGTCTGATCGAGGCCGGCGGCCTGATCGACCGGCGCGAGGTGGAACGGGACCTGCACGCCCTCAGCCAGGCCGAGCGGCGGACGCTGCGGAGCTTCGCCGTGCGCGTGGGCGCCCATTCGGTGTGGCTGCCCGGCCTGATGAAGCCCCGGGCCCGCCATTTCGCCCAGGCTTTCGTCGCCGGCCCCCTTTATTCCGCCGCGCCCGGCCTGATCCCCGCGCCGCCCGAGCCGCCCATGCCGCGCGCCCTGTCGGCCCAGGGTCTGCGCGCCGTCGCGCGCTGGCTGATCCCGGTCGAGACGCTCGAGACCATGGCCGAACAGCGCGCCGCGCCCGACGCCGAAGGTCGCCGGGGTCGGCTGTCCGACGCGGCCCTGGCCGAACTGGGTTGGAGCGCGCCGGAAGCCAAACAGATCATCGCCGCCGTGAAGACCGAACGCGCCCGCATGCCGGACAGGCCCGGCCGGACGCCCAAACCGGTCAAGGATTCGCCATTCGCCGCCCTGGCGGCTCTGAACACGCCGGCGCCGTCCAGGCGCAAGCGCCGGCGCGAGAGGCGCGAGAACGGAGCGAGATAGGCGTCAGGTCCGGATCGCCGCCAGGACGGCGCGCTCGATGGCGCCCTGATCGAGGTCGGTGTTGTTCAGCACCGCCAGCGTTCGCCGGGGACCGTCCAACGCGTGAGCCAGATGGCATCGGTAGGCGGCGATGCGGCCCGTCTCCCACGCCCAGGCGCGCCCATCGATGCGGCGGACGCGGCCTCCCAGGGCATAGTCCTCTTCCGGGGACCGCACCTCGATCAGCGCGCGGCGGGACGACTCCGACAGGAACGAGGGGCCGAAGACGGCGCGGGCGGCGCGCACGAGGTCGGGCGCGCTGCTGTAGAAGACGCCCGAAGCCGCGGCGAAGGCAGGAACCCCCTCCATCTTGCGATGGGACGGATCGTCGGCGGCGTAGGCGGCGGCCACGTTCGGCGCATGGTCGAAGCCGCGCTCCGCGACCCCGGTGCGCCTCAGGCGCAACGGATCGAAGACCAACCGCCGCATCAGGCTGACGAAATCCTCGCCCATGCGGGCCTCCAGCAAGGCGCGCAAGATGACCCAATTGGTCAGGGAATAGTCGAATCGCGCATCAGGCGGGAACGCCGGCTCTTCCTGAGCGTAGCGCGTCACCGCCTCGGCGGCGGTGAGGTCGGATCGGCGCAGGGCCGGAGTCTCGCGGGCCGCGGCGCTGATCCCGTCGGCGATGCCGCTGCGATTGGCCAACAACAGGCGCACGGTCGTCCGATCGCCGACATCGCGCCGAAAATCCGGCAGATAGCGGCTGATCGGCGCATCCAATTCGAGGCGCTCCTGATCGACCGCTCGCAAGGTCGCGACCGTCGCGAACCATTTGGACGCCGAGCCCAGGGCGTAGGCCGTGTCGGCCTCGGCCGGAATCCCGGCCTCCGCATCCGACCATCCGCGGGCGCGGATGATCGGCGGAGCGTCTCCGACGCCATGGGCGACGACGCCGGAGAATGTCGGCCCCAGGCCGGCCTCGAGCGCGTCCAGCGCCGCCGTTTCCGGACCGGAGCGGAAGGCCAGCAACGCTGGAACGCTCCCGGACATCATCATCAGACAGTCGCGTCTTCGCATCGTCGTCCCTCCTCCTCCTTCAGGAGGCTTCGGCGCGTCCGAATGGATGCAGTGCATGGATGTTTCGGCTGGCGCCGCGCCGCCGGGTGGTCGACAATCCGGACATGATCGAGTCCGCCGGCGCCTGCCGCATCGACGTCTGGCTGTGGCGCGCGCGGTTCGCCAGGACGCGGGGACTGGCCGCCGATCTGGTGGAAAGGGGCGCGGTGCGGCTGACGCACCACGGCGCCCAGACACGGTTGGACAAGCCCAGCCGGTCGGTGCACCCCGGCGACCTCCTGACCTTCGCCCGGGACGGCCGGGTCGTCAGCCTGCGGGTCGAGGCGCTGGGCGAAAGGCGCGGCCCCGCCGAGGAGGCCCGCGCCCTCTATACGCTGCTGGATTAGCCCTTGGGCGTGAACTCGCCTTCGATATGCAGCTTCACCTCGTCCGACACCGCCGGCAGGGCGTAGTTGATGCCGAACTCCGACCGCTTGATGGTGGTCTCGGCGTCGAAGCCGACGCGATAGGCGCCCATCACCTCTCCGGCCTGGTTGAACTCGACCTCCAGGGTGACCGGACGGGTGACGCCGCGCAGGGTCAGGTCGCCGACCACGGTCGCCTCGCTGGGATCGCTGGCGTCGATCGTCACCGAGCGCGAGACGAAGGTCGCGGTGGGATGATTGGCGGTGTCGAAGAAGTCCGGCGTCTGCAGGTGGCCCTTCAGCGCGTCGTCGTTCGGCGCCACGTCGGTCAGCGGGATGGTCGCGGTCAGGGTCGCGGCCGACGGATTGGCCGGGTCCAGCTTCAGCTCCGCCGAGAGGTTCACGAACTGTCCGACGTAGGTGGAGAAGCCCATGTGGCTGACCGACCAGGTCACCTTGCCGTGTCCGGCGTCGAGGGCATAGGTCCCGGCGCGCACTTCGGCCGGATTCTGGGTCAGCTGGGCCTGGGCGACCACGGCGCCGCCCGCCACGAGGCTGAGGGCGACCGCTCCGGCGGCGACGGTCTTGAAGAGGGAAAGGCGCATGAAACGATCCTGCTTGGATGAAAGGAGAAACGGTAATCAACGCAGTTGCGGATAGCCGGCGGCCTTGTCAAGGCTGTGCGAACCGCTCTCGCATCATACGCCGATGTTGACAGTTGGGGGCATGCCCGCCATGTCGCAGGTCCTCTCCCCGCGACTTCGGCCCCTTCCCGCCCTTCATGACCTACATCGTCACCGACAACTGCGTGAAGTGTAAGTACATGGACTGCGTGGAGGTGTGTCCGGTGGACTGCTTCTACGAGGGCGAGAACTTCCTGGTCATCGCGCCGGACGAATGCATCGACTGCGGCGTGTGCGAGCCGGAATGCCCCGCCGACGCCATCGTGCCCGATACCGAGGACGAGCCCGACGGCAAGTGGCTTCAGATCAACGCCGAATACGCCAAGGTCTGGCCCAACATCACCGTGCGCGGCGATCCGCCCGCCGACCGCGAACAGTTCGACGGCGAAAAAGACAAGTACGAAAAGTACTTCAGCCCCAAGCCGGGCAAGGGTTCCTGATCCCACACGGCGTCACGCCGGCGCGGCGGGATTCCGCGTCCGGCCTGTGGACATTTTGAAAATCCGTCATTTTGTGATAGGTTCTGTTTCATTGGATCGGGCGGTCCGCGAAAACCTCGCGCCGCCCGTGTTTGCGACAGAATCCCGCCCGCGCAGGCGGGGTCGGCCCGAGGTTTGGTGATCCGTTTCCGCATTTGACGCCTGCAGCTTCTCCCTCCGACGGTTTCGCCGCCGGATGGCTGTTTGCGTTTTACGCGCCGCGCTTCGCCGGCTCCCGGCCGGGAAAGGAAGACTATGACGAGCAAGACGGGTCTTGAGTTCAAGGTCGGCGACGCGGTCGTTTATCCGGCGCACGGCGTCGGCAAGGTGGCCGCCATCGAAACCCAGGAAGTGGCTGGCATGTCGCTGGAAGTCTATGTCGTGACGTTCGACCACGAGAAGATGACCCTGCGCGTCCCGACCAAGAAGGCCAAGACCGCCGGCCTGCGTTCGCTGGCCGCCGACGACGTCGTGACCAAGGCGCTGACGACGCTGAAGGGCCGCGCGCGCATCAAGCGCACCATGTGGTCGCGTCGCGCCCAGGAATATGAAGCCAAGATCAACTCCGGCGACCTGATCTCGATCGCCGAGGTGGTCCGCGACCTGCACCGCGCCGACACCCAGCCGGAACAGTCCTATTCCGAGCGCCAGCTCTATGAATCGGCGCTGGACCGGATGGCCCGCGAAGTCGCCGCCGCCAACAAGATCGACAAGGACGCCGCCGTCGAGCTGCTGGCCAAGTCGCTCAGCGCCAAGAAGCCGATCCCGACCGCCGAAGCGGCCTGATCGAACGGCCAAGGCGAACGAAAGGCCCGGGAGCGATCCCGGGCCTTTTCGCATGCGCCCCGCATCGACAAACGCGGCGGCTGGTCTTACGCCTTGGGCCTCCTATCCTGATTGCGGTCCTTCATGTCATCCGGACTTCTCGCCCTGCTCGACGACGTGGCGGGCATCGCCAAGCTGGCCGCCGCCTCCATCGACGACGTGGGCGCCGCATCCGGCAAGGCGGCCAGCAAGGCCGCGGGCGTGGTGGTGGACGACGCGGCGGTGACGCCCCGCTATGTGACCGGCCTGTCGCCCAGCCGCGAGCTGCCGATCATCGCCAGGATCGCCGTTGGCTCGGTGCGCAACAAGCTGCTGATCATCCTGCCGGTGGCCCTGCTGCTGACCGCCTTCGCGCCCTGGGCCATCACGCCGATCCTGATGTGCGGCGGGACCTACCTCTGCTTCGAGGGCGCGGAGAAGCTGATCGAGGCCTTTTCAGGCGGCCATGAGGAGGCGCGGCCCTCCGCCCTCAGCGCCGCCCAGCTGGAGGCGGCGACCGTCTCCGGCGCGGTGCGCACCGACCTGATCCTGTCGGCGGAGATCATGACCATCGCCCTGGCCGACGTCTCGGCCTCGCCGCTGCTGATCCAGGCGGGGGTGCTGATCGTCGTCGGCCTGCTGATGACGCTGGTCGTCTATGGCGCGGTCGGACTGATCGTGAAGATGGACGACATCGGCCTGCACATGGCCAAGCGGCCGTCTCGGGCCGCCCGGGTCGTCGGGCGCGGCCTGGTCAAGGGCATGCCGGTGGTGATGGAGTCGCTGTCGGTGGTGGGCGTGGTCGCCATGCTGTGGGTCGGCGGCGGCATCCTGCTGCACGGCTCGCACCAGCTGGGCCTGGCCTGGCCGGCCGAGCCGGTGGAGCGGCTGTCTCACGCCGTCGCCGGATCGCTGGGTCCGCTGGGCGGTCTGGCGGGATGGCTGACCACGGCCGTCGCCTCGATGGCGCTGGGCCTTGTCGTCGGCGGCGGCGTCGCCTTGGTTCTGCATCAGGCGATGCGGCTGCGGCGCAGAGGCTGAACCGGCGCGCCGCCGCCTGGCCGCGCGCCGATCCTCGGCATCAGAAATACTCGGCGTCGGCCGGGCACTGGGCGCTGATCCGGCGGGCGGTGATGCTGGCGGGGATGTAGGGCGTGCCGCGCAGCAGCTGGGCGCCGCCGCCGAAGCGGAAGTTGGTCGGCTCGTAGGTCCCGTTCAGGCGCACGTTCACGGTGCGGCCCTTGTGGTCGCGGCAGCTGCCTTCGAACCGGGCGTTTCCGTCGCCGACGACGCGGGTCGGATAGGTGCAGGTCCAGCGTCGCGTCGACAGGCCGCCGAAGAAGCGGTTGATCTCGCTGGGGCGCACGCACTTGCGCTCGGTGTCGCGCTGGCCCAGGGCGCTGGTCGTGTATTCCCAGTAGCCGGGCAGCACCTCGCTCTGCGCGGCCGTCTGGGCGGGCGCCATCGCCGGCGAGGCCAGCATGAAGCCGCCGGCCACGATCGGCGCGGCGATCGCCAGGGTGCGGCTCGACAGCAGGCGGGACAGGACGGACATCTTGGTCTTGGCTCGGGTCATGGTCTTCATCATATGAGGCATAGTCGGCGTCATTTGAATGACCGCTGAACGGCGGCGTTCCCCGGCGTTGGGAATTGCGATGGTCCTGACTCGGCTTGACGCCGGAGGGCCTCTTCCCTTATACGCCCCCTCTCTCGCGCGGGACCGGCTTCCGCGCGCACTCGTTTCATGCGTCTGTTCCGCCGGATCGGGCGCCGCACCTTAAGGATCTGACGATGTCGCGTCGTTGCGAACTCACCGGTATCGGCCCGATGGTCGGCCACAGCGTGAGCCACTCGAACATCAAGACCAAGCGCCGCTTCCTGCCGTCGCTGAAGACGGTCAAGGTCGCCTCGGAAGCCCTGGGCCAGACCTTCAGCCTGCGCATCTCCAACGCCGCGCTGCGCACCCTGGACTACAAGGGCGGCCTGGACGCCTTCATCGTCAAGGCCCGCGACGAGCAGCTGTCGACCGCCGCCCAGCGCATCAAGCGCCAGGTGAAGGCCAAGCTGGCCGAGCAGGCCGCCGCCTGATCGGCGACACAGTCTTTCGGAAAGGGCCGGCGGAAACGCCGGCCTTTTTCTTTGCGCGCTCCCCGGCCGGCGGCTAAGCCTGACCGCGACAACGGCTGGGGAGCTTGTGATGAAATCGACCCTGATCGGCCTCGCGGCCGCCTCCGTCCTGGCGCTGGGCGGCGCCGCTTGGGGCCAGACGGCGGATTCGCCGCGCGATTCCACGCCCTTCACCCGCCTGACCGATGTCGAGCGCACGTCCGAACAGATGGCGATGCGGTTCGACAAGGCGGACCTGTCGATCAAGGTCCTGCCCGACGACAAGGCGATCGACGCCGTCGCCGTGCTGGACTTCACCGCCACCGCGCCGCTGGAGGCGCTGGTGGTCGAGCTGGACACCCTGTTCGACATCGGGTCCATCCAGGTCGACGGCGTGGAGGTTCCGGCCGACCGCTGGTCGAACCCGGAAGGCCGGCTGACGATCCATCTGGCCAAGCCGCTGCCGACGGGGCAGGCGACCCAGCTGCGCATCGCCTATGCGGGCCAGCCGCACGTGGCCGTGCGGGCGCCGTGGGACGGCGGGTTCGTCTGGTCGACCGCGCCGACGGGCGAACCCTGGATCGCCACGGCGGTCCAGCTGGAGGGCTGCGACCTGTTCTGGCCCTGCATCGACAACGCCAACGCCGAGGCGGGGCGCGTCGATCTGCACATCACCGTGCCGTCGAACCTCTCGGCGCCGTCCAACGGCGTCTTCCTGGGCAAGGAAGATCATCGCGACGGCTGGACGACGTGGAACTGGAGCGTCAAGCGGCCGAACATCTACGCCATCGCCCTGAATGTCGGCCCCTACGAGGAGGTCAGCGCCCCCTACGAGAGCCGCTTCGGCAACACCATCCCGATGCATTTCTGGCATCTGAAGTCGGACGATCCGGCCAAGGTGGAGGCCCTGTTCGCCGAATTCCCCAAGATGCTGGACTTCTTCGAGGCGACGGTCGGCCCCTATCCGTTCGGCGACGAGAAGATGGGCGTGGTCGAGACGCCGCATAAGGGGATGGAGCACCAGACCATCAACGCCTACGGCAACGAATTCGCCCTGAACGGCCGGGGCTACGACGACTTGCTGCAGCATGAGTTCGCTCATGAGTGGTTCGCCAACCAGCTGACCAACAAGAACGCCGACGACATGTGGCTGCACGAGGGCTTGGGCAGCTACATGCAGCCACTCTACAGCTACTGGCTGAACGGCGACCGTTACATGCAGCGGGAACTGGCCGACCAGCGCGCCGGCCTGCGCAACCAGTATCCGGTGGTGTCGCGCCGGCCGATGACGGTCGACGACGTCTATGGCGGGGAGCACGGCCCGGGCGGCGACATCTATTCCAAGGGGTCTCTGATCGCGCACACCCTGCGCATGACCATCGGCGACGACGCCTTCTTCGAAAGCCTGCGCCGTCTCGTCTATGGCCGGCCTGATCCGAAGCCGGGCAACTTCGCGCCGGTGCATCAGTCGACCGAAGACTTCGAGCGGATCGTGAGCGGCGTGACCGGCCAGGACTATGGCTGGTTCTTCGACGCCTATCTCTATCAGGCGGCCCTGCCGGTGCTGTCGGAAACGCGGGATGGCGACCGCCTGACCCTGGAATGGACCACCGGCGGCGGCGGCGCCTTTCCCATGCCCGTGGAGATCGAGGTCAACGGCCAGGTCCAGACGGTAGCCATGACCGGAAATCGAGGAACGGCGACTGTCCCGGTCGGCGCGCACGTGATCATCGATCCGCGGAACAAGATCCTGCGCCAGCTGGACTTCGTCGACGCCTACCAGGCCTGGCGACGCGAACAGGCCGAGGCCCGCCGCACAGCCGCCCACTGATCCTATCGGAGCTTCGTCATGACCGTGTCTCTTCTCCGCCGCTTGATGCTGACCGGCTCCGTCCTGGCCCTGGCCGGCGCCGCCCAGGCTCAGGACCAGACCGCCGCCGCGACGTCGGCGCGGGACTCCACCGCCTACACCCTGGCGACGGACCAGCCGCTGACGGACGAGCAGCGGGCGATGCGGTTCGACAAGGCGGACCTTTCGATCAAGGTGCTGCCGGAGGACAAGGCGATCGACGCCGTCGCCGTGCTGGACTTCACCGCCACGGCGCCGCTGGAGCGGCTGGTGGTCGATCTGGATACGCTTCTGACCATCTCGTCCGTCCAGGTGGACGGCGTCGAGGTCCCGGCCGGGCGCTGGACCAATCCCGAGGGCCGGCTGACGGTCGAGTTGCCGCGGGCGCTGGCGCCGGGCCAGACGGCGGCGCTGCGGGTGGCCTACGCCGGCCAGCCGCGCGTCGCGCCGCGTGCGCCCTGGGACGGCGGCTTCGTCTGGTCGACCGCGCCGACGGGCGAGCCCTGGATCGCCACCGCCGTCCAGGGCGAGGGCTGCGACCTGTTCTGGCCCTGCATCGACAGCCCGCACGGCGAGCCGGGCCGGGTCGACCTGCACATCACCGCGCCGACGGGCCTGTCGGCGCCGTCGAACGGCCGCTTCCTGGGCAAGCAGGACCACGGCGACGGCTGGACCACCTGGAACTGGTCGGCCGCCCATCCGAACACCTACGCCATCGCCCTGAACATCGGGCCGTACGAGGCGGCGTCCAGCGACTATCACAGCCGTTTCGGCAACGTCATTCCGATGACCTACTGGCATCTGAAGTCGGACGATCCGGCCAAGGTGGACGCCCTGTTCGCCGAATTCCCCAAGATGCTGGACTTCTTCGAGGCGAGCGTCGGCCCCTATCCGTTTGGCGACGAGAAGATGGGCGTGGTCGAGACGCCCCACCTGGGCATGGAGCACCAGACCATCAACGCCTACGGCAACGACTACAAGCAGGACGGCCGCGGCTACGACTGGCTGCTGCAGCACGAATTCTCGCACGAGTGGTTCGGCAACCAGCTGACCAACCAGAATGCCGACGACATGTGGCTGCACGAGGGGCTGGGCAGCTACATGCAGCCGCTCTACGCCCGCTGGCTGAACGGCGAGCGCTATATGCAGCGGGAACTGGCCGACCAGCGCGCCGGACTGCGCAACCAGTATCCGGTGGTCTCGGGAACGCCCAAGACCGAGGACGAAGTCTATAACGGCGACATCGGCCCGGGGAACGACATCTACGCCAAGGGTTCGCTGATCGCCCACTCCCTGCGGATGTTGATCGGCGACGACGCCTTCCACCAGGCGCTGACCCGACTGGTCTATGGCCGTCCGGACCCCCGGCCGGGCAATTTCCAGCCAATCTACCGCTCGACCCAGGACTTCTTGCAGATCGTCAATGAGGTGACGGGCCAGGACTACGGCTGGTTCTTCCGGGGCTATCTCTATCAGGCGGCCCTGCCGGTGCTGAGCGAGACGCGCGACGGCGACCGGCTGACGCTGGAATGGACCACCGGCGACGGCGCGCCCTTCCCCATGCCGGTCGAAGTCGAGGCGGCCGGGCGGCGAACCACCGTGCCAATGACCGACGGGCGCGGCGCGGTCACGGTTCCGGAAGGAGCGCATGTCCTGATCGACCCGGAGAACAAGGTGCTGCGCCAACTCGACTTCATCGACGCCTTCCAGGCCTGGCGACGCGCCGGGCAGGAGAAGGCGGCGGCGGCCCGATAGGAGTTATCTAGACCTGACAAAAAGTCAGGTTGACATTACATCGCCCTCCTGTCAGGTTGACCTGACAGGAGGCAACCATGCTGCAGCTCGCATCCCGCAACGTCGGCCCGCCGCACCGGCGCTACGTCATCCGGACCATGGCCTTCATGGCCGGCTATGTGGCCGTCAACGTCGCCGCCATCTTCGGCGCCTTCGACGAGATCATCGGAAAACCCGTCGCCTGGGCCCTGGCCGTCGCGGTCGCCGCGCCGGTGGTCGGACAGATCTGGGCCACGCTCTCGCTGATGCGGGAGTCGGATGAATTCGTCCGGGCCGTGACGGCGAAACAGTTCATCCTCTCGGCGGGCCTGGCCATGGCCCTGGCGACGCTCTGGGGCTTCGGCGAGAGCTACGCCAATGCGCCGCACGTCCCGGCCTGGCTGATCTATCCGCTGTTCTGGGCCTGCTTCGGCCTTGTCGCGCCTTTGATCAAGAGCAGCCGATGAGGAACCGGCTGAAGCTGCTGCGCGTCGAGCGCGGCTGGACCCAGGAACAGCTTGGCCAGGCGCTGGGCGTGTCCCGCCAGGCCGTCATTGCCCTGGAGACCGAGCGGCACGATCCCTCGCTCGATCTCGCCTATCGCATCGCCGCCCTGTTCGCGCGGCCTGTGGAAGAGATTTTCGACAACCCGCACGCGGGCTGATCGGGACCCCAAACACCCTCACATCCCAAGGAGAACGTCATGTTCCATTTCGCTCGCCCCTGCGGCGCGCCCGGGCCCGCGCGCCTGGCGATCATCATGGGCGTCGTGGTCGCCTGCGCGGTCGCTGCCGAACCGTCCAGGGCCGCACCCGTCGACCAGGCCGCCGCCAGTGCGCCCTTCGCGTCCGACCGCCTGTCGGTCGAGGTGGTCGGCCAGGGCCCCGACGTGATCCTGATCCCCGGCCTGGGGTCCTCGCGCGAGATCTGGCGCGCCACGGCCGACCGGCTGAAGGCGACCCGCCGCGTGCACCTGGTCCAACTGGCGGGCTTCGCCGGCGAACCCTGGCGCCACGGCGACGGCGCCTTCGTCGAGCCGGCCATGGAGGCGCTGGACGCCTACATCCGCGACCAGGGCCTGGAGCGGCCCGCCGTCGTCGGCCATTCGCTGGGCGGCCTGGTCGGGCTGCGCCTGGCCCAAGCCCATCCCGAGGCGGTCGGCCGGCTGATGAGCGTCGACAGCCTGCCCTTCTATTCGGCCATGTTCGGTCCCCAGGTCACGGCCGAGGCCGCCCGCCCGTTCGCCGACCAGGCCGTGGCGACGATCCTGAACAGCGACGACGAGGCCTTCCGCGCCGCCCAGACGCAGACGGCGGCCGGCCTCGTCCGCGATCCCGCGACGCGCGAGGCGGTGCTGGACTGGAGCCTGGCGTCGGATCGCCACGCCCTGGCGGCCGCCATGCGCGACGTGATGACCATCGACGCCCGGCCCGGCCTGAAGGCGATGACGACGCCGGTCACCTCCCTCTACGCCGCCGACGCCGACGGCGGCGCGCCGGCCGCCATGGCCGAGGCCGTGTGGACGCGCGAATACGCCGACTTGCGCGGCGTGGCCCTGGTGCGCGTCGACGGCAGCCGGCACTTCATCATGGCCGACCAGCCCGCGCACTTCGCCGCCCTGCTGGACGCCTTCCTGGCGGAGTGAGCCGGCTCAGTCCGTCTTCGGCGTCACGTCTCCCGCCTGCGCCGGCTCGCCCGCGAACTCGTCGGCGTAGGCGGGGTTCAGCAGGTCGCGGAAGGCGGCCTGCGGCAGGGTGATCCAGTAGTATCCGTCGACATAGGGCCCGATCTGGTAGGCGCCGATCAGGAAGGTCACGCCGCCCGCCTTGCCCGGCGTTTGGCCGGGAGCGAGGATGAAGGGCGTGGCCACCGCCTTGGGGCAGGTCCACATCTTGCCATCCAGCGTGGCCCGCTCCGAGCCCGGCGAGCGGGCCTGCTTGGCGATGTTGGCGGCGTCGCAGAGGGCCTGGTCCAGCTTCGACAGGTCGGCGCCGGGCCGGAAAAGGTCGGCGAAGCCCAGCCGCTTCTTAAGCGCCTTGTCCCACACCACGGCGGCGAAGCTGGTGTTGGGATGGGCGCCGCCGGTGTATTCCAAATCGGTCCGCGCCAGGCTGAACAGCTTGCCGGTCTCGGCGCCCGCCGAATAGCGGATGGTCTTCTCATAGGGCGTGGAGCCGCCGCCGGCCTCGGTCAGATCGGCCTGGGCCCCTTCCGAGAACTGCTTCAGGTCGCGGACCGCCGCCGCATAGATCGGCGCGTGCAGGTCCGGCTTGTCGCGGATGGCCGCCGGCAGATCCAGCTTGACCGTCGCATAGGGGGTCTTGCTCTCATAGGCCATCGGCGCGCCGACACTCGCCGGAGTGACGGCGGCGGGCGAGGCGGGGGGCGCCGCCGTTTCGGTCTTGTTCTCGCGTCGCTGGCAGGCGGCGAGGGCGGCCGTGATCGCGCAGCCCAGCAGCAGAAGACGGACGGGGGAGGTCATGCGGGTCTCCTTCAGGATCATCCCAAGGGGGTCGTGGCCAGGGCGCCGAGGGCGATAGCCGCCAGCAGGATCAGCCCCGCCTCGCGGTTGGACCGGAACAGGCGCAGCGCCATCGGCCCGTCGTGGCGGTCGATCCGGCGGACCTGCAGGGCCAGGTGCGCGGCGTAGGCGATCAGGCCCAGCCAGAACACCGGCCCCAGGCCGGCCGCGACCCCCGCCGCGCCCGCCAGCACCACCGCCAGCCCATAGAAGACGGCGACGCCCGGCGCCACCGCCGAGGCCAGCCGCCGGGCCGAGGACTTCACCCCGACCAGGACGTCGTCCTCGATGTCCTGCAGGGCGTAGAGGGTGTCGTAGCCCAGGGTCCAGAACACGCCGCCGACGTAGAGCAGGACGGCCGGCAGGTAAGCTTGCCAGGCCAGGGCGACGGCATGGTCGCCGGGCGCTGTGGGCGACCACAGGAAGGGGCGGAACTCGCCGGCCATGTCCGGCGGCAGGAGGTGTGCGGTCGCCAGCGGCAGGGCGGCGGCGAAGCCCATCAGGGCGCCCCAGTTGAAGGTCAGGCCCAGCCACGCCTGCGGCCACCAGGTGATGCGCTTCATGAAGGGATAGGCCGCCACCAGGACCAGCGAGCCGACCCCCAGCAGGATGGCGGCGGTCGGCAGGGTCAACAGGATCAGCAGGCTGACCAGACTGCATCCGACGACGAAGGCCCAGGCCTGTTTGACGCTGATGCGGCCTGACGGGATCGGCCGCTGGGCCGTGCGGGCGACGCGGGCGTCGAAGTCGCGGTCGACGATGTCGTTGAAGGCGCAGCCGGCGGCGCGCATCAGGGCGGCGCCGATCCCGAAGCCGACGAACAGCCACAGCTCGTAGAGACCCGGCGCCTGGCGATACTGGGCCAGCGCCAGGGCGATCCCCTGCCAGCCGGGCAGCAGCAGCAGCCAGACGCCGATCGGCCGGTCGAACCGCCCCAGCTTCAGCCACGGCTTCAGCCCTTCCGGCGCATGCCGGTCCACCCAGTTGGCGGCGGCGTCGGGGAGAGGGGCGGAAGTCATAGTCCAGACTTAACCGGGATTGCAGTTGCGGTGAAGGCCGCCGGTTCAGGCCAGGCGCTTGCCGGCCTCGTCGGCCGGATAGACGACCTTCGGGTCGGGCTTGTCGATCTCGGCGCCCGGCCGGCCGATGACTCGCAGGACATGGCGGATGATGTTCAGCCGCGCCGTCTTCTTGTCGTCGGTGTCGATCACCGTCCAGGGGGCGTGGTCGGCGTGGGTCTCGGCCAGCATGCGGTCGCGCGCCTGGGAATAGGCGTCGAAGCGGGCCTCCGCCTCCGCGTCCAGCGCCGACAGCTTGAAGCGCTTCAGCGGGTCGGCGCGACGCGCCTTCAGCCGCCTGGCCTGCTCCCCGCGCGAGATGTCCAGCCAAAGCTTGATCAGATGCACGCCGTCATCGGTCAGCATCCGCTCGAAGCGCGGCGCATCCTCCAGGAACTGGGCGTATTGCTCGGGCGTGCAGAAGCCCATCACCGGCTCGACGCCGGCGCGGTTGTACCAGGAGCGGTTGAAGATCACCGTCTCGCCCGCCGCTGGCAGGTGCGGGATGTAGCGCTGGAAATACCATTGGGTCGCCTCGCGATCCGTCGGCTTCGGCAGGGCGACGACCCGCGTCTGGCGCGGCGACATGTATTCGGTCAGCCGCTTGATCGCCCCGTCCTTGCCGGCCGTGTCGCGTCCCTCGAACACGATCACGATCCTGAGGCCCTGCTGGATCGCCCAGGCCTGGGTCTCCACCACCGCGATCTGGAGCGCCTCCAGGGCGTCGTCATAGTCGGACTTCTTTCCCATGGCCGGACACTGGCCCGCGGCGCCGACGGCGGCAAGGGCGGCGTTGCCACGTTGTGTCTTGCCGGCGCATGGTGGGGCGGCATGAAGCGCGACTTCGCCGACTTCTGGAATCTGCTGTGGGAGGTGGGGCTTCTGGTCTGCGCCGCCTTCGCGCTGCTGAACGTCTATGCGCCGCCGCAGGACCTGCCGTGGAAGCCGCTGGACCTGAACCGTCCGATCGGCCGGGCCACCGCCGCCAAGGTCGCCGACTTCGAACTGCCGCGCACCGCCGCGCCGGAGGAGGTGGTCGGCGCGACCGAGGCCTGCATGCAGGTGCTGCGCGAGGCGGGCGTCCAGGTCGAGCGGGTCGAGGATCGCGACGACGGCGGCTTCTGCATCGTGCGCGGGGCGGTGCGCATCACCGGCGGCGCGGTGACGCCGCTGGCCCCGCGCGATGTCGTCATGCAGTGCCCGCTGGCCGTGCGCTACGTCATCTGGGACCGGCAGGTGCTGCGGCCGGCCGCGCGCGCCATCCTGGGCTCGCCGGTCGCCCGGGTGGACAATTACGGCTCCTATTCCTGCCGGCGCATCTACGGCTCCCAGGACCAGGCCGACCGGCCCAGCGAGCACGCCCGCGCCAACGCCCTGGACGTCGCCGGGGTGCGGCTGGAGGACGGCCGGACGGTGTCGGTGCTGGCCGACTGGCGGGGAGAGGGGCCGGCCGGGGCGGACGGCTCGCGCTTCCTGCACGCGCTGAGGAACGGCGGCTGCCGCGTCTTCTCGACCGTGCTGACGCCCGACTACAATGCCGCGCACGAGAACCACCTGCATCTGGACGGCGCGCCGCGCGGATTGTGCGGTTAGGGCCTAATCGACCCTGAATCGCCGAAACGGCGAATCGCTTTGCTGTTGACCGACCCGAAAAGCCGGGTGACAAGACTCGGGCAGTCCGGATTTCGCGTGGGGTCCAAACCCGCGTCTCGCTCCTTCGCCTGAACGAGCTCGTCCAGATGGGCTGACGGGGTCGCCCCTCGGGGACCCCGCCTGGCAAGCGCGTTTACGGAGACGCAGACATGGCGACCGGTACGGTCAAGTGGTTCAATCCCACCAAGGGCTTCGGCTTCATTCAGCCCGACGCGGGCGGCTCGGATGTGTTCGTGCACATCACCGCCGTCCAGAAGGCGGGCCTGGCCGGCCTCGATGAGAAGGCCAAGGTCGAGTACGAACTCGAAACCCAGCGCGGCAAGACCGCCGCGGTGGACCTGAAGCTCCTCTAAGGCTTCGAAAACGGATGCGGGCGCGGGACTTCGGGTTCCGCGCCCGTTTTTCCATCCGGCGTCAGACGCCGATGATAAGGGATCGGCCATGCGCATCGCCGACCCCGCCGCCTTCATTCGCGACAACACCCGCCTCCAACCCGTGCCGCACGCGCCGGAAATCTCCCTGTGGCTGGCCGACGAGATCACCCCGATCTGGCGGCTGACCGAGGAGGAGCTGGGCGAGATGGGCCTGCCGCCGCCCTTCTGGGCCTTCGCCTGGGCTGGAGGGCAGGCGCTGGCGCGCTGGCTGCTGGACAACCCGCACGAGGTCGTTGGCCAGCGGGTGCTGGACTTCGCCGCCGGCTCGGGCCTGGTCGGCGTCGCGGCGATGAGGGCGGGCGCCGCCTCATGCCTGTGCGCCGACATTGATCCCTTCTCCGCCGCCGCCGTCGCCGCCAACGCCGAGTCCAACGGCGTGGTCCTGGCCTTCACCGGCGACAATCTGCTGGAGCGCGAGCCGCCGGATGTCGACGTCGTCTGCGCCGGGGACATCTGTTATGAGAAGCCGATGACCGAGGCGGTGCTGGCCTGGCTGCGCCGGGCGCGGGCGCGAGGGACGCGGGTGCTGATCGGCGACCCAGGCCGCACCTATTTCCCGCGCTCCGGCCTGACGTTCCTGGCCGAATACCGCGTGCCGACGACGCGCGAGCTGGAAGACCAGGAGATCAAGCGGTCGTCGGTCTGGGCGATGCCGTGAAGGCTTAGTGCGTCACGGCCGCGGCCTGGTCGGTCTTGTCCGCCTGGGCGCGATGGCGGCCTTCGGCGAATTCCTCGATCATCTTGGCGTTGAAGGCCGGAATGTCGTCGGGACAGCGGCTGGTGACCAGACCGTCGTCGACCACCACCGCCTCGTCGACCACGTTGGCGCCGGCGTTTCGCAGATCGGTGCGGATGGTCTTGAAGCCGGTCAGGGTGCGGCCTTCGACCACGCCCGCCTCGACCAGCAGCCAGGGCGCATGGCAGATGGCGGCGACCGGCTTGCCCGCATCGAAGAAGGCGCGCACGAACTTCACCGCGTCGGCGTCGCCGCGCAGCTGGTCGGGATTGGCCACGCCGCCGGGCAGCATCAGGGCAGCGTAGGCCGAGGCGTCCACGCCGGCCACCGCCTTGTCCGCGGTCACCTTGTCGCCGGGCGTCAGGTGATTGAAACCCTGGAAGTCGCCGGCCTTCAGGGAGACGACCTCCACCGTCGCGCCGGCGTCGCGCAAAGCCTTCACCGGTTCGTTCAGCTCGACAAGCTCCACGCCGTCGGTGGCGAGCACGGCGATCGTCTTTCCGGACAGGGTCTGGGCCATTTCCGTCTTCTCCATGATGTCTGGGGTGAAGGGGTTCGGGGACGAGCCCTATCAATCCGCCCGGCGCGGGGAGGTTGCGGCAGCGCTTGGCCCGTGCGGCGTCGTGCCCATCTTCCCCAGCATGACCCGTCTGATCCTTCTCTCCGGCGTGCTGGCCTGCCTTGGCGGCGGGTTCGCTTCGGCTCAGGTCGCGCCCTATCCGCCCTACGGCTATCCGGCGTCGACCTATCCCGGCGGACGGGCGGCCGCGATCGCCGACCAGCACCGCTACGAGACCGAACGCCTGCGCGCCCAGGCCGAGGCGAACGCCGCCCTGGCGCGCTCGGTGCAGCAGGACGCGCGCCTCAGCCGTCTGGAGCTTGAGGCGGCGCGCCGCAGGGCCGATCCGTCCACTGCGGAGCCGCGTTCCCTCTATCCGGTCGAACAGGAGCGGGCGCTGCGCGAGGGCGCCGCCGAACGCCGCGCCCGCACCAGCGAGGGCCTGGCCCAGATCGACGACTGGCTGAACCGCGCCGACTGACGCATCCCTTCCCCTCGACCCGCGTTCCGGCTTAGCTTTGGTTCGAGCAAGTCGGAGATGCTGGGATGCGCTGGACAGGCGGCCGCTCGGGCGGCGGAGGAATCGAGGATCGGCGCGGGCTGGGCGGCGGCGCCATCGCCGGCGGCGGCATCGGCGTCGGGGTCATAGCCCTGCTCGGCTATCTGTTCTTCGGCATCGACCCGTCCACGACCCAGCAACTGGCCAGTTCGCTGGGCGGCGTCGGCGCCCAGGAGCAGCAGGGCCAGGTCGGCACGCCCGAGGACCAGGCCGGCCGCTTCGTCGACGTGATCGGCACCAACATCAACGATGTCTGGACGCGGAAGCTGCGCGGCTACCAGCCGCCGAAGGTGGTGATCTACGAACAGGGCACGTCGACCGGCTGCGGCTACGGCCAGGCGGCGATGGGCCCCTTCTATTGCCCGACGGACCGGACGGTCTATCTGGACCTCGGGTTCTGGCGGGAACTGGACCGGCTGGGCGGCTCCAGCGCCGATTTCGCCAAGGCCTATGTCATCGCCCACGAATTCGGCCATCACGTCCAGACCCTGACCGGAACCTCCGACCAGGTGCGCCAGGCCCAGCAGCGGGCGCGGGGAGAGGCGGAATCCAACCAGTATTCGGTGGCGCTGGAGCTCCAGGCCGACTGCTACGCCGGCGTCTGGGCCGCCAATGCGGCGGCGGTCTCGAACGGGGAGGTGGCGCTGGAGCCGGGCGACTTCGAGGCGGGGATGAAGACCGCCCAGGCCATCGGCGACGACGCCTTGCAGGGGCGCGGCGGCGGCCGCGTCTCGCCCGAAAGCTTCACCCACGGCTCGTCGGCCCAGCGGATGCAGTGGTTGCAGCGCGGCTATCAGTCGGGCGATCCGACGGCCTGCGACACCTTCGGCGGCGCCTGACGCGCGCGTCATCGGGCGAAAAGGGCCGCTTTCGCGTTGACTCGGGGGCGGCCTTCCGTATATGTCGCCGCCTCTTCGCCCGCGGGTCCTCCCGGCGGGCGCACTCTTTTTTGCGTTTGCGCTGAGGCTTCAACATGTACGCGGTGATCAAGACCGGCGGCAAGCAGTACCGGGTCCAACCGGGCGACACCATCGTGGTCGAAAAGCTCGACGGCGACGCCGGCGCGGAGCTGAAGTTCGACAGCGTCCTGATGCTGGGCGGCGACAAGGGCGTGACCCTGGGCGCCCCGCTGATCGACGGCGCCTTCGTCGGCGCGACGCTGATCGAGACCCGCAAGGGCGAGAAGGTTAAGATCTTCAAGAAGACCCGTCGCCAGGGCTATCGCCGCACCAACGGCCATCGCCAGATGGAATCGGTCCTGCGCATCACCGGCATCGAAGGCGCCGGCGAGAAGGCCAAGTGGGACGGCAAGGTCGAGCTGCTGACCAAGGCCGAGATCGACCTGCGCGCGCGGGGCTTGGCCACCCGTGGGGCGACCTCCTCGATCGGTTCGACCGAGACGGTGGTGACCGAAGCCAAGGGCGCCGACGTCAAGGCCGCCGTGGTCGAAAGCTCGACCCCGGCCAAGAAGCCGGCCGCCAAGAAGGCCGCCGCGCCCAAGGCCGAGGCCAAGCCCGCCGCCAAGAAGGCTCCGGCCAAGAAGGCCGCCGCCAAGGGCGACGAGGCGTAAGACATTCACCGGCGTCTCCCCGGCGCCACATGATATAAGGAGCGTCCTCAAACAGGCCGAAAGGCCGGCAGGACGCTTAGGAAAGAGCGGAGCGACAAGATGGCTCACAAGAAATCCGGCGGTTCGTCGCGCAACGGTCGCGACTCCGAGTCGAAGCGCCTGGGCGTGAAGAAGTTCGGCGGCGAGCGCGTGCTGGCCGGCAACATCATCGTGCGTCAGCGCGGCACCACCTTCCACCCGGGTGAGAACATCGGCATGGGCCGCGATCACACCCTGTTCGCCCTGACCAATGGCGCGGTGAAATTCACCACCAAGCGTGGCGGCCGTTGTTACGTGTCGATCCTCGCGGCCAACGACGACGCTCAGGCCATGGCCGCCGAGTAACGCGAGCTGGATTTCACCGGATCGCGTTGCTCCTCCAGCAGCCGATCCGGACCAGGGAAAATATTCCGCGGGGAGTCTGGATCACCAGGCTCCCCGTTTGCGTTTCCCCGCCTCGAAGACCGCCCGAGCCCTCCAAGGAGGCGGTCCGGACCATGAGGCGAAAACCATGTGCGTCATCGAGACCTCTCCCGTCGTGGAGACGCGGCGTCTGACCCTGCGCGCGCCCGCGCCGCAGGATGCGCCCCGCATCGCGGCCCTGGCCAACGACATCGACATCGCCCGCATGACCAAGCGCATGCCGCACCCGTTCCGCATGGGCGACGCCGAGGATTTCGTCCTCCAGGTGGCCGCCCAGGACCCGGCGCGCGCCAACACCTTCGTCATCGAACACGAGGACATCGGCCCGGTCGGCGTCATCGGCCTGTACGAGGGCGAGGACCACGTGCCGGAGACCGGCTATTGGATCGGCCGCGAGTTCTGGGGCCGGGGCTTCGCCACCGAGGCGCTGGAGGGCGCCCTGGTCTGGGCCAGCCGCAAGTGGCGGCGCAGGGCGCTGCTCGCCGGCCATTTCGCCGACAACCCAGCCTCGGGCCGCGTCCTGGAGAAGGCGGGCTTCCTCTACACCGGCGAGACCCGCCCGGCCTGGAGCCTGGCGCGGGGCGCGATCGCCGACACCCGCATGATGGTGTGGATGGCCTAGACCCCGATCGTCCTTCGGACGCCCCGGAAGGACGGCGCCAGATGCGTGGAAACGCGCGCCGATCGGCCCGGGATCGTGCTAAGGGCGCGGGCTTGAGCGACCGTCTGAAAACCTTCATCCGCCAGCGCGCGGCCGATCTCGGCTTCGACGCCTGCCGCTTCGCCTCGGCGACCGACGCCTGGCCCGCGGGCGCGCGGCTGCGCGCCTTCGTCGACGAGGGCCGGCACGGCGACATGGGCTGGATGGAGACGACGCTGGACCGCCGCCAGCACCCGACCGCCATGTGGGACGGGGCCCGGACCGCCATCGTCCTGGGCCTGAACTATGGTCCCGACGAGAATCCGCTGGAGCAGCTTCGGGACTGCTCGGCCGGCTACATCTCGGTCTATGCGCGCGGCGACGACTATCACGAACTCATCAAGGGCCGGCTGAAGACGCTGGCCGGCCAGATCGCGGCGCGCCAGGGCCAGGACGTCAAGGTCTTCGTCGACACCGCCCCCCTGATGGAAAAGCCGCTGGCCCAGCGCGCCGGCCTGGGCTGGCAGGGCAAGCACACCAATCTGCTCAGCCGGGAGCACGGCAACTGGCTGTTCCTGGGCGTGATCCTGACCGCCGCGGAGATCGAGCCGGATGCGCCCGAGACCGAGCATTGCGGCCGCTGCACCGCCTGCCTGGACGCCTGCCCCACCCGCGCCTTCCCCGCACCGTTCCAGCTCGACGCCCGGCGCTGCCTGTCCTATCTGACCATCGAATACGCCGACCCCTGGCCGGTCGAGTTCCGCCTGGCGACAGGGTCGCGCCTCTACGGCTGCGACGACTGCCTGGCCGCCTGTCCCTGGAACAAGTTCGCCCAGGCGGCGCGCGAGATCCGTCTTCAGCCCCGCCCGACCCTGGCCGCGCCGCAGCTCGCCGACCTGGCGGTGCTGGACGACGCCGCCTTCCGCGCCCTGTTCGCCAAGAGCCCGGTCAAGCGGATCGGCCGCGACCGTTTCCTGAGGAATGTCCTCTATGCCATCGGCAATTCGGACGATTCCACGCTGATCCCGGTCACGCAGGCGCGGCTGGACGATCCGTCGCCGCTGGTGCGCGGCGCGGCGGTCTGGGCCCTGTCGCGCCTGATGACGCCCGAGGCGTTCACGGTCCTGCGTGCGGAAAGTCCTGAGAGCGATCCCGACGTGCTGACCGAATGGACCCGCCTCGCCTAATCCAGCGTCTCCTCCCCACGGAGTGGGGAGGTGGCTCGGAGCGCAGCGGAGAGACGGAGGGGTTCTTACGTCGGAGCCGCTTCAAGAGCCCCTCCACCGCTTCGCGGTCCCCCTCCCCACTGCGTGGGGAGGAGACAAGGGCGTCACCCCATCGCGACGGGGCCGCTGCCTCCGCCGCCCGGGACGCGGGCGATGTCCAGCAGCTTCAGGCGGAAGATCAGCACCGCGTTCGGCGGGATGGCGCTTCCGCCCCCGACCTCGCCATAGCCCAGGGCCGGCGGCACATAGAGGATCCATTCGTCGCCCACGCGCATCTTCTGCAGCGCCTCGGTCCAGCCGGGCACCACCGTCTCGGGCGTGAAGATCGCCGGCGCGCCGCGCGCGAAGGAGCTGTCGAAGACGGTGTCGTCGGTCAGCTTGCCCTCGTACTCGACCTTGACCAGATCGTTGCGGTCCGGGCTTTCGCCGCCGGCCGGGCCGGACTGGACGACCTTGTACTGCAGGCCGCTGGGCAGGGCGTGGACGCCGTCGGCGCGGGCGTTCCGGTCCATGAAGGCGGCGGCTTCAGCCTTGCCGGCCTCGGGATCGACCGGCGCCGTCTGGCGCTGGCAGCCCGCCAGCAGAAGGACGGCCAGTCCGGCCGCCCTAGCCCATGCGAAGTTCATATCCCCGGTCCTTCAACGCCGCGCCGATCTCGTCGGCGTGGGCGCTATCGCGCGTTTCGACCATGATGTCGAACTCGGCCCCCTTGGCCGGAACGTCCAGGGCCAGGCGGTTGTGGACCACGTCGATGATGTTGCCGCCCAGGCCGCCGATCACCGCCGCCATGGCCGACAGCATGCCCGGCCGGTCGTCGCCCAGGATGCGATAGACGATCAGGCGCCGCTCGCGCACCATCTCGCGGTTCAGCACCACGGCCAGCATCCGCGCGTCGATGTTGCCGCCGGTCAGCTCGATCCCGACCTTCATGCCCTTGAACCGCTCCGGATTGGCCAGCAGCGCCGCCAGGCCGCCGGCCCCGGCGCCCTCGGCCACCGTCTTCTCCAGCGTCGCCATGAAGGAGACGCCACGCTCGAAGTCCGCCTCCTCGCAGACGAAGACGTCGTCGATCAGGTCGTTGGCCAAGGCGAAGGGGATGTCGCCCACCGCCTTGATGGCGATGCCCTCGGCGATGGTCTGGCCGGTGCAGACCGGCGGCTTGCCGGCCCGCTTGGCGGTGAAGGAGGGGTAGCGGGCGGCCTCGACCCCGAACACCTTCACGTCCGGCCGCATGGCCTTGGCGGCGATGGCGCAGCCGGCGATCAGCCCGCCGCCGCCGATGGGGATGAGCAGGGCCTCGATTTCCGGCGCGTCCTCCAGGAATTCCATGGCGCAGACGCCCTGGCCGGCGACGATGCCCTCGTCGTCGAAGGCGGAGACGAAGACATAGCCCTTCTCCGCCTCCAGCCGCTTGGCCTCTTCGGTCGATCCGGTGAAGTCCAGGCCGTGGATCACGACTGTCGCCCCATGCGAACGCGTGCCGTTGATCTTGGCGAAGGGGGTGCCCTCGGGCATGACGATGGTCACCGGCACGCCCAGCCGGCCGCCGTGATAGGCCAGGGCCTGGGCGTGGTTGCCAGCCGAGGCGGCGACGACGCCGCGCCTGCGCTCCTCCGGGCTCAGCAACAGCAGCCGGTTCAACGCTCCGCGCTCCTTGAAGCTGCCGGTGAAGTGCAGATTGTCGAACTTCACCCATACCTCGGCCCCGGTCAGTTGCGACAGCTTGCGGGAATGGCGGGCGGGCGTGTGGTCGACCTGACCCGCGATCCGGGCGCGGGCGGCCTGAATATCCTCGAAGGCGACGGGCATCTGAGCGTTTCCATGTTCGCCGGCGCGTCCGGCCGGGCGGATTTTGCGCGCCCTGTTTCGCGCGTTGTCGGCGCCGGGTCCAGAGGCTGCAACCTTGACCGTGGAAGTCGCGTTATCGCCCGTGCGATAGTCGGGCCGGTCGCGCCCCCACGCGGTCGCGTCATGGGGCGTCGCCCCAGTCTCCGGAGGAAGCCATGTCGATCCGCCCCCTCGCCGCCGCCGTCCTTTCGGCCGCCGCCCTGGCCGCCTGCGCCACCACCCCCTACGCCCCGTCCGGTCCCGTCGCCGGATCCGCCGCCTTCAGCGAGGGCGACTTCGCCTGGTCGCAACAGTCCGGCCAGGGGGCCATCGAGGGCCGCATCGTCTATACGGAGAACGGCCACACCTTCGACTGCGTGGGCTCGGCCGGCCTGACGCCCGACACCCCCTACACCCGCGCACGCTTCCGCACCCTGTACGGCTCGACCGACCGCGCCGCCGTGCCGGCCGCCGTGGTGCGCGCCCGCGACGTGGGCGAGGCCGCCGCCGACTATCGTGGCTACGTTCGCTCCACCGCCTGTCAGGGCGGCCGCTTCACCTTCACAGGCCTGCCCGACGGCGGCTGGTTCCTGATCGTCCCGGTCACCGCCGGCGAGGCGCCGCTGGTGCTGATGCGTCACGTTGACACCCGCGGCGGCCGCGTCGTGAATGTCACCCTCTAGAGTCCCGTAAGCGTCCAGTCGCGTGTCATCCGCCCGCGCGGCCGCAACGGCCGCCTCCAGGGGTTAACCATGAGAACCGCCTCGATCGCCGCCGCCCTGCTGGTCCTGTCGCCCGTGCCGGCCGCCGCCCAGGTCTATTACAGCCCCTACAGCCAGGGTTACGCGGGCCAGGGTTCGTCCTGGCGCGGCTACGGGCGGTACGACTTCAACGGCCAGGCGGACCGGCCGGGCGACTATCGCTGCGACCGCTACTGGGACGCCAATCGCGACGACTGCGGCGAACCCTGGCGCGCCCAGCGGTCCCATGGCTATCGGAGCTCCGGCCATGACTATGGCTACGGCGGCTATGGCTACGGCGGCTATGGCGCGCGGCCGACCCATGGTTACGGGTACGGGTATAATTACAGCTACGGCTATGGTTCGGGCGCGGGGGTCTATCCCGGCGCCTATGGTCGGCCGGACCTAGTCTATCCGGGCGGCGCAACCAATGGCTACGCCTATGCGGGCGGCGGTCGCGATCCGGCTCGCGTCGCCTGGTGCCGAAGGGCCTATCGCTCCTACGATCCCGGCAGCGGCTACTATCGCGCCTACAGCGGCCGCCTGGTCTTCTGCGGCTAGGCCCCTCCGCGCCCGGACGATGACGAAGATGCGACCCCGGTAACGCGGATCGCCATCTTATGGCCGTAACCCCCTGACGGATTGCGCCCTTCGCGCGATCAGTCAGGGGAGGCGTCCTTGTCCCAGCACAACATCATCGGCTCGGAAGCCTTCAGCCGGACTCCGTTCATCATCGTGCGGCAGGTCAAGCCGGGTGGCATGCGCCGCCGCCGCGCCCGCACCGCCACGGCCTTCGCCGCCGGGGCTGCGGCCATGCTGGCGGTCGGCTTCGCGGCCGCGGTCGCCATCTACGGCCCGGCCCTGGCGGGCTAGGGCGCATTCCCGAGACATTCGCCCCGTGCGCGGCGCCGCGTCGCTGGCGTCCGAGATCGCGACGGTCCATGTCAGGGGCATGAGACGACGCGACCTGCTGATCCGGCTGGGCCTGCTCGCCGGCGGCGTGGGCGGCGCCTGGTGGCTGCGCGACCATGTGCTGTGGCGCGAGCCGGACGTGGTTCTGCCCGGCGGCCGCACCGAATGGCTGCCCTTCGCGGAGGCGCTCGCCGCCGCCCCGACGGTCGAGGCCCGGGTGAACGGCCGGCCGGTCCGCGCCCTGGTCGATTCCGGCGCGCAGTATTCGGTGATCGACCGCGCCCTGTTCGAGGCGATGGGGCTGAGCGAGGCCGCGCCTCTGCCGATGGTCGCCTATGGCGTGGGCGGCGACGCCCAGATGGGCCGCGGGACGACGCTGGACGTGGCGGTCGGAGACCTGCGGCTGCAAGGCCTGCGCGCGGCGATCCTGGGCCTGGGGCCGCTGGCGGGGCCGCAGGGACTGGCGGCGCCGCTGATCCTGGGCCAGGACGTGCTGGGCCGGCTGGTGCTGGAGGTGGATGCGGCCGCGCGTCGGCTGCGGTTCGTCGCGCGCGACCGCTGGGC
>JAEWDF010000100.1 GCA_023390245.1 Pseudomonadota bacterium | reverse complement strand
GTACAGCCGCGCGCGCGGCGTCCAGCGCAGCCGGCGTCCGCCGCCCTCGACCGCAAGGACCAGGCCGCACGGGCTCCAGGGCCGCCGCGCCAGCCCTTCAAGCACGAACTCCGTCTCGGTGAAGCCGCTTCCGCCCGGCGGCGCGCCCGCCGGGCCGGCGCGGCAAACCAGCGGCAGGCCGCGCTCGCCCCGGCCGATCTCCGCCCGCGCCACGGCCTCGTCCAGGAAGACCGCCGCGCTTCCCGCCGCCGCGCCCGCCCGCGTCGCGGCATCGGTCCCCTGCTGCCCGCGCAGAAGGCCCGACAGCCGCCAGACCTCGCCGCCGACCAGCGACGCCGTCCGATACTGCACGATCTCCCATCCCGCCGCCGTCTCCACGGCCACGGCGTTGGCGCCGCCCAGCACCGCCGCCGGAGACGCGCTCTCCGGCGCGCGACCCTCGACCCTGAGGCGCACCTCTCCATTTTCGTCCCAGCGGTTGCGCAGGCCGGGCGTCAGCGGCTCGACCAGAACGCCGACCGTCGCCGGCGCCGCGATCTCGGCTCGCGCCGTCAGGGTGTCGGCGCCCGGCCCCGCATGAAGGCGCATCGGCCGCCAGGGGTCCGCCGCCGCCGCGACCAGCGGCCGCTCGTCCTCCTCCGACCCCATCAGCGGCGGCAGGTCCAGGATTCTCAGGAACGGCGCCCCGACCACGCCGGCCTCCTCACGTCCGCGCGGCGGATCGTCCTCGTGGCGCCGGCGCGGCCGGACCGGCGCCAGGGTCGCTTGGGGCTGCTCGTCCAGCGCCAGCCGCTCCACCCGCCAGCCGCCAGCCCGCCCCTCGACCGAGACGACGTCGCCCGGCTCCAGCCGCAACAGGTCCAGCGGCCCCGGCGTCAAGGTCAGCGCGTCGGCGTCGCCGTCGTCCAGCAAGGCTTCCGCCGCCGCCCGCGCCAGGCCGGCGCCGCAGGCCAGCGGCAGATCCAGGTCCACCGCCCCGTTCGCCCCCTCGATCTCCGACCGCACGGTGACGGCGCCGGTCTGATAGCCCGCCCCCTCGTCGACATGGCGCACCCGCGCCTCGGCCGGCGGCGCCGTCAGCGTCCGAGTCGCCGCCACGCCCGATCCCGCTTCCGGCAGAGCCAGGCCGTCCCGCGCGATCGCGCCGACGATCTCCGTCCCGCCCAGCACCGCGACCCGCCCGTCCCGCTCGGCCGCCACGGCGCCGAAGGCCGCCAGCAACGGCTCCAGCGCATCGCGCGTCCGCATCGGCCGGTCGATCACATAACCCGCCGCCGTCCCCTCGACGCCGGACAGGTCGAAATCTCCGTCGTCCAGTCCGCCGCGTCTCAGCACCGCCTCGATCAGCTCATGCGCCCCGCCTCCGGCCAGCCGCCCATTCAGCCAGTGGCCGGCCCGCCACGCCCCGGCGTCGGCCCAGACATCGGTCCGCGCCGGAAACGCCGGATAGGGCCGGGCGTCCCAGCACCAGGCGTCCGCCGCCTCCAGCATCGGCCCGCCATAGACCGGCGAAACCGGATTGTTCCCAGGCTCCGCGAAATGTCCCAGGATCGCTTCCAGCGCCGCCCGCTGCACCGCGTCGTCGCGGGCGCCGGTCGATCCCGGCGGCAGGGCGTTCTCGCTGCTCTTGGGGTCCTGGAACAGGTTCGGCGCATTGCCGCCCCGGTCCACCGCCGCGCAGCCGAACTCCGACAGCCGGATCGGCTTCATCCCCGGAACCCAGGCCGTCGGCGTCGCTGACCTGACCCCGCCCGGCCGGTCATGGTGCGCGTTCGACCACCAGCCCGCCAGGTCCTTGGGCCGATAGATCCAGTCTTCGCCATGCGCCCCGTCCACAATCGGCGTCCGCACCTGCGCCGCCCGGTCCGCCTCATTGGCGTAATACCAGTCGAAGCCGTCGCCACCCGCCACGCCCGCCGCCAGATAGTCCGGGTCCGCCGCCCCGGCCCACGTCGCCGCGTCGATCCCGCCGTCGCCCTCGCGCCAGTCTGTCAGCGGCGGATACCAGTCGATCGACACATGGCCGATATTCGCATCGGCCCACAGCGGATCGAGGTGAAAGAGAACCTCCCCGTCCCTCTGCCAGCCGAAATATTCGCTCCAGTCGGCGGCATAGGACAGCTTCACCCCCGGCCCGACCACCGCCCGGCACTCCGCCGCCAGCGCGCGGAACTGGGCCACCGCCGGAAAGCCCCCGGCCGCGTCGCGCGTCCAGGTGGTTCCCCGCATCTCCGACCCGATCAGCAGGCCGTCCGCCCCTTCCTCGGCCGCGATCTGCGCGTAGTGCAGCGCCATCCGCCGCAGGCCCCAGCCGCCCGCCGTTCCGAACAAGGCGGCGATCTCCGCCGGCGCCCCAGCCCCGTCCGTCCCGGCGATCCGCCCCCGCCACGGATAGCCCGGACAGTCCATGAAGACGAAGGGATACAGCGTCACCTCCAGCCCGCGCGCCTTCAGTTCGCGGATCGCCTGGCGCACGCTGTCGTCCGACGGCGTCCCGCCATAGGCCGGCCCGCCGTCCACCTGGCTGATCTCATAGGCCTCATGTCGCGCCAGGCCGGCGACGGACCAGTCCATCGGCGTCGTCGGCTTGTCCCGCCGCTCCACGCCGGGCCGCACCAGACAGTCGCCGGCCCTCAGGTCGCTGCCGAACCAGCCGACCACCAGGCTGACCCGCTTCAGGTTCGGCGCCTGGGCCTGGAGCTGGTCCAGCGACACCGTCAGGTCCGACCGCCCGTCGCCCTGGTGCACATTCTCCGCCGCCGTCCGCGTCAGCCCCTCGCGCCGCAGCACCGTCTCGGTCGCCAGGGCGAACTCGCCTGCGCCGGGGATCAAGCACACGCCCTCCAGCCGATCCTCCAGCCGGGCCGTGGCGCCCCTCGGCCGGCGGAACACCTCGAAGCTCAGTTGCGGAACCCGGTCCCCGAACGTCTCCAGCGGCAGGTCCTCGAACACCACATAGGCCGTGCCGCGATAGGCCGGCGCCGTCCCCTCCACCGCCTCGATCAGCGGATCGGGCGTCTGGTCCTCGGTCCCCCGATGCGCCCGCATCGCCACGCCCGCCGTCGCCATCGGCTGTCCGTCGGCCCACACCCGGCCGATCCCGTCGATCGGCCCTTCGCACAGGGCCACGGCGAAGCTCAGCGAATAGCGATAGTCGACCGTCTTCGGCCCGCCCTTGCCGGCGTGCCCCTTGTCCTTGCTTTCCAGGAACCGCGCGGCCCAGATCACCTGCCCCGTCACCCTCGCCCGACCCAGCACGCAGGCCATCGGCGCCCCCTCGGCCGCGCCCTGGATTCTCAGCGTCTCCAGCCTGGGCCCGACCTGCCGCGCCGCGCCCAGCGACGCGACCAGCCCGTTGTCGACCATCCGCCCGACCGTCGATCCAACGACCCGCCCGATCGATCCGCCGACCGCACCGCCCACGCTGCTCAGAACGACCTGCGCCACTCAGTCCTCCAACGGAAATCGAAACACGGCGACCAGCCGCCTGCGCCACCATGCGCCCATCCAGCTTTCGACCACCGCCCGTCCCCAGTAGGCGTGGATCATCCGGGGCTCCGGCCCCCGCGCATCGCTCAGGATGGCGCAGTGTTTCGCCGCGGCCTGGGGCGTCATGCGGAACAGCAGCACGTCGCCCGGCCTCATCTCCGCGATGGGGACAGGCGTCAGCCACCGCCCCGCCGCCTCCAGCAGCGTCTCCCGCCCGCCGACCTCGGCCCAGTCCGCCGAATAGGCCGGCGCCGTCTCCGGCTCCTCGCCGACCACCGCGCGCCACACCCCGCGCACCAACCCCAGGCAATCCGCGCCCTGCCCCTTCACACTGGCCTGGTGCCGATACGGCTTCCCCAGCCAGGATCGCGCGGCAGCGACCACCGCACAAACGTCTCCCTCCCCCTGCGGGGGAGGGTTGTCGTCGCCCCTCACCGCCGGCTCCCGCCGTCGTGCCGCGCCCCCGCCGCCGGACGCGCCGCCAGGAAGTCGTCGCCCGGCGTGTCCGGGAATCCCCGGAAATTCACCCCGTTGCCGAACGTCCCGACGCAGGTCTCCCAGCGCTTGTCGCAGACCTGTCCCGGCCCGGCCGTCGCCCCGCACCGCGCATCGCCCAGCCGCGCGTCGCACATCCGCCCGTAGGTCCGCCCGATCACGCGCCCCAGCGCCGCCAGCGGCCCCTCCAATTCGGCGACGAAGGCCTCGTCCTCGCGCCGTATCCGCGACAGCGTCCCGCGCCACAGCCGCACCCTCAGCGCCGGCTCGGTCCAGTCCACGCGCCACAGTTCGACCGCCGCCCGGTCGTACAGGCCCGCCGTCACGTCCTCTTCCGTGATCGCCGCGTCGTCCAACCCCCCGGCCGCCGACGCCGACCCGGCCGCCAGCCCCGTCGCCGCCTCGGCCGCGCCCGCCGTCCAGCCGCTGTCCGCCCGGCAGACCAGGCCGTCGACGACCAGGTCGCGGTCGTGGTCGGTGAAGCCCATCGCCGCGCCGTCAGCCCGCTCCAGCCGCCAGACATGGCACAGCGTCGCCGCCCCGCTCTCGATGCGGGCGGCCATCTCGTTCGGTAGGGTCCGCATGATTCAGACCCGGATCTCGATCAGCGGGACCGCCGCCATCCGTCCGGCCTCGAAGCTCTCCAGCGTCGTCTCGATCCGGTCCGTGTCGAACCGCACCGGCGTGTCGAAGCGGAACCCCGCCGTCACCGGCGTGCCCGCCTCCGGCGCCGCGCCCAGCGTCACCGCCCCCGTCGCGGCATCCACGGCGAAGGCGCCGCCGGCCAGTTCCACCCCGTCCACCGCGATCCGCACCGAACCCTCCACCGGCTTGCGGATCGGCCGTTCGACGTCGCCGTAGCGCTTGACCAGGCCGAAGATCGTCCGTGTCCCGTCGCCCGTCCCGATCGCCTGGTCGGTCGCCGTGACCGCCGCCCCCGGCGCGCCCGACTTGAAGTCGGCGAAGTCCTTGAAGCGGAAGCCGTGCAGCCGTCCCCGCCGCGCCTCGAAGAAGGCGACCAGTTCGGCCATGTCGTCCAGCGACCTTAGGTTCGCCCCGATCAGATACCGCCGCCGACCCAAGCCCCACGGCGTCGAGCGCCGCTCGAACCCGGACGCCAGGGTGGCGATCTCGGTCCGCCGCTCGATTCCGCCGGTCGATCCGAACGCCAGCCGCGCGGGCAGCCGCGCCTCATGGAAGGCCATCCCCAACCTTTCCCTTCGTTTCCCTTGTTCGACGATCCGCGCTCGGCCATGCTGCCGTCCGGGCGGCCGACCGGGCCGCGATCGATCGGAGACAGACGTCTTGCGCGGTGAAATTCTCAGCTACGACAGCGCGGCCGGAACCGGCCTGATCAGCGGCGACGACGGCGTCCGCTACGGCTTCTCCAGCGCGGCGCTGCAGTCCCCGACCGTCCCCGCCCCCGGCGTGCGCGTCGACTTCGTGCCCGAGGGCGAGACCGCGACCCAGATCCTGGTCCTGCCCGGCGCCGCCTCGACCGTCGGCGTCGCCGGCGGCTATGCAACCTCGACCAACGCCGACATCGCCGGCTTCGACTGGCAGAAGCTGCTGCTCTCGTTCGAGGGCCGCACCCGCCGCTCGCACTTCTGGATCGGCTGGCTGATCCTGCTGGGCGTCAATGTCGTGCTGGGCTGGATTCCGATCCTCAACCTGCTCGGCATCCTGCTGATCTGGCCCAATCTCGCCATTTCGGTGAAGCGCCTGCACGACATGGGCAAGACCGGCTGGCTGATCGCGATCCCCTGGGTCGCCGGGACGGTCCTGGTCGTCGTCGGCATGTTCATGGTGGGCGGCGCCATCTTCGCCGGCGGCATGGGCGCCGACTATTACGAGGGCAATCCCGCCGCCTTCTTCGCCCTGGCCGCGCCGGGCATGGGGGCGTTCGGCCTGGCCCTGCTGGTCCCGCTCGCCTTCCTGCTGTGGATCGGCCTGGTCGACAGCCAGCCCGGCGACAACCGCTTCGGCCCCAACCCCAAGGGCCAGTGACCGCCGCGCCGCCCCGTCCCGCGGGGCGGCGTTCCTACATCCGTCGCGCGCCCAGGCTGACGGCCCGCGCCAGCATCTGGGCGATCTGCGCTTCCGAGCGCAACAGGGCCGGCGCGCCGCCGTCCACCGTGACGTTCACCGTCACCCCGGCGGCCGCCCCCGGCTCGACCACGCCGCCGACGGCGGGCCGGAACACCTCCGGCCCGCGCTCGCCGACCAGATAGGCGCCGCCGCCCAGAACCGGCCCGCCATCGGCCCGCGCGCCGCCGAAGCCGCCCATCGCCGCCGCTATGGCGCCCGACAGACCTCCGCCGCGCACGCCCGCCGCCGCATTGACTGCGTTCAGCACCGCCCGCGCCAGTTCGGCCAGCGTCACCTGCCCGTCCGCCGCCGCCCGCGCCAGCGACCGGGTCAGACTGGCCCCCGCCCGTCCGAAGGCGTCCTCGATCGAGGCCGCCGCCCGCTCCGCCGGCTCCTTCAGCGCTTCCAGCGCCGCCGCCGCCTCCGCCGCCTTCACCGGTACGGCGTCGATCCCGTCCGGCCTGAAACCTTCAGTCATCGGGCCACATCTCCTGCATCCGCTCCAGTTCGCCGCGCCCCAGGGGCGCCGCCTGCGCCGGCCCCGCCGTCAGCATCCGCCACTCCTTGAGCGACAGTCGCCAGAAGCCCTCCGGTCCCACGCCCATCCGCGCCGCCGCCTGCATCATCTCTCCCCACGGCGTGCTCACGCCGCCGCGGCAAAGGCCTTCGCCACCGCCTCCGCCGCCTCGCGCGCATCGACCGGCGCCGACGCCAGCCCGTCCGCCAGCGCCGTCTCGCCGCCCCCGCGCAGCAGGGCCGCCAGCACCACCATCAGAT
>JAEWDF010000081.1 GCA_023390245.1 Pseudomonadota bacterium | reverse complement strand
GCGCAGGCGGGCGCCCGCGCCGTGGTGCTGGACGACGGGCATCAGAACCCGGCGCTGAAGAAGACGCTGAGCCTGATCGTGGTTGACGGGGAGACACGCGGCGACGAATGGCCGTTCGGCGACGGTTCGGTCTTTCCCTCCGGGCCGATGCGCGAGCCCCTGTCGCGCGGCCTGGCGCGGGCCGACGCCGTGGTCGTCCTGCTGCCGGACGACCTGGACCGGGCGGACCCAGATCTGCTGGCGGCCTTCGGCGGCCTGCCGGTCTTCGTCGCGCGGCTGACGCCGGACGGCCCGCCGCCGCCCGGCCCGCAGGTCGGCTTCGCCGGCATCGCCAAGCCCTGGAAGGTCGAGCGGTCGCTGAAGGCGGCGGGGTGCGATCTGGTCGACTTCGTTCCCTTTCCCGACCACGCCGCCTATCGGCCGCGCGACCTGCGCTTCCTGGAGGACCGGGCCGCCGCCTTCGGCGCCGGCCTGGTGACCACCGAGAAGGACTGGGTGCGCCTGCCGCCCGACTGGCGGGACAAGGCGCACGCCTGGCCGGTCGCCGCCCGTTTCGAGAACGAACGGGGGTTCGCCGCCTTCCTCGAACAGCGGCTTGCGTCCCACGCCTGAACCTCGGCCGGCGAACCGAGCCGAGATCACGGCGGAAAAAGGTTCCCCTGATCACGAGAGTTTTACCGCAAGGCCCAAGAATGCGGCGCCCGGGCGCCCGAACCAATCTTGATCGCCGCCGAATCCATCGACGCGGCAAGCGTTTGCGCACCGCAGCGCTTGGAGCCATCGCCCCAGCGTCGCCATTGGAATCGCCCGGAAATCAACAAGATCGAACAACGCTTGTCCAAAAACCGGGCACGGCTCAGGTTGCTCGGGCCGTAACCATTTGAAACAAACGGTCTCAACGAACAAACCGCAACGAGGGCGTCGCATGCGGCTATCGAGAAGAGGCCTGATTTTGGGCGGATCGGCCATGCTGGCCGGTTGCGCCAGCGCCAGCGCCAAGGCGCCGCTGGTCACGGCGGCCGCGATCCCGCCGGCTCCCGCGACAGCCCCCGCCGTCGCGGCGCCGGTCCAGACCGTGACCGTCACCCCGCCGCCTCCGCTCGATCCCCGCGGCCACGTCCGCAAGGAGTTGATGGAGCGCGCCATGGCGGCGCTGGACGTCCATCATCGCCGCATTCCCCTGCGCGACCGCATGTATCTGGTCGACTTCCAGAAATTCTCCGGCGACGAGCGCCTGTACGAGGTCGACCTGGTCGGCGGCGAGGTCAAGGTCCTGCGCACCTGCCACGGCCGGGGCTCGGACCCGTCGCACACCGGCTTCGCCCAGCGCTTCTCCAACACGCCGGATTCCAACATGTCGTCGGTCGGCGCCTTCGCCACCGCGGGCGCCGGCTGGGGCGCGCAGCAGGGGCCGAACGTTCTGCTGGACGGCCTGGAGTACAGCAACGACAAGGCGCGCGAGCGGGCCATCATCGTCCATGGCGCCAACTACGCCGACCCGGACTTCCTGGCGCGCGAAGGCAAGCTGGGCCGGTCCTACGGCTGCTTCTCGGTGGCCCACGCCGACCTGCCCGCGCTGCGCGAACGCATGGGCGAAGGCCGCCT
Organism: Pseudomonadota bacterium; assembly: GCA_023390245.1. Lineage (GTDB taxonomy): Bacteria > Pseudomonadota > Alphaproteobacteria > Caulobacterales > Caulobacteraceae > Brevundimonas. The sequence continues at coordinate 24,500 of JAEWDF010000081.1, read as the reverse complement.
GCTGTTCGCCTGGGCCTGACCTCAGCCCGTCCGGGCGCCCAGGTGCGCCGCGCCGCGTGAACGCGCGATCTCGACCTGACGCTGGCGCTCGGCGTAACCCTGCCGCTGCGCGTCGTCGCGCGTGTGATGGCAGCGATCGCAGCACACGCCTTCGATGTAGTTCGCCGAGGCGCGCCCGGCGGGGCCGACCGGCATCCGACAGCCCCGGCAGAGGCTGTGTTCGCCTTGGGCCAGGCCATGCCCGACCGCGACCCGTTCGTCGAAGACGAAGCATTCGCCGCGCCACAGGCTTTCGGCCTCGGGCTCAGTCTCCAGATAGCGCAGGATGCCGCCCTCCAGGTGGTGCACCTGGTCGATCCCCTCCGCCTTGAGGAAGGCGGTCGCCTTCTCGCAGCGGATTCCGCCGGTGCAGTACATCGCCACCCGGCTGGCGCCGCTCTGTTCCAGCAGGGCGCGACCTTCGCCCCGGAACCACTCCGGAAAGTCGCGAAAGCTGCGGGTGTTGGGCTGGACCGCGCCGACGAAGGCGCCGATGTCGCCCTCATAGTCGTTGCGGGTGTCGATCACGAAGGTGGCGGGATCGGCGATCAGGGCGTTCCAGTCCTCGGCCGGCACATAGACGCCCGCCTGGTTGGCCGGGTCCAGGTCCGGCTGGCCCATGGTGACGATCTCGCGCTTGATCCGAACCTTCAGCCGCAGGAAGGGCGTCTCGACCGCCCAGGCGTATTTCACTTCCAACTCGGCGAAGCCGGGCGTCGACCGGATGATCGACAGCACCGCCTCGACGCCCGCTTCGGGCCCGGCGATGGTGCCGTTCAGGCCTTCGTGGGCGACCAGCAGGGTTCCGCGCACGTCGCCGGCTTCGCAGGCCGCGAGCAGGCGATCGCGCACCGCCTCCCGGTCCTCGATCGCGGCGAACCGATAGAGCGCGGCGACGCGGACGCCGCCCGGCGAGGGCGCGGCCGTGTCCAACCTTAGCCCCGCTCCAGCGCCCGCCAGCCGATGTCGGTGCGGTGAAAGCCGCCGGGCCAATCGATCCTGCGAATGGCGGCATAGGCGCGCTCACGAGCCTGGGCGATGTCGTCGCCCTCGGCGCAGACGTTCAGCACCCGGCCGCCGGCGGCGACCAATTGGCCGTCCTCTCGGCGTCGGGTTCCCGCATGGAACACCTGGACGTGGGGGCCGAAGTCCTGGTCCGCGCCCCGGATGATCGAGCCTTCCAGCGGGCTGTCCGGATAGCCCTTGGCCGCCAGCACAACGCAGATCACCGTCTGCGGCTTGAACGCCGGCGCCTTGAGGCCCGAGACGTCGCCGCGCGCGCAGGCCAGCAGATAGGGCACGATGTCGCCGGCGAAGCGCATCATCAGCACCTGGCACTCCGGGTCGCCGAAGCGGGCGTTGAATTCCACCACCTTCGGCCCGTCCGCGGTCGCCATCAGGCCGGCGTAGAGCACGCCGCGATAGGGGGCGCCCTCCTCGGCCATCCTGGCGATGGTCGGCTGGACGATGCGGTCGTTCGCCTGCCGCACCAGGTCGGGCGTGAAGACGGGCGCGGGCGAATAGGCGCCCATGCCGCCGGTGTTCGGCCCCAGGTCGCCGTCGAAGGCGCGCTTGTGGTCCTGGGCGCCCCCGAACAGCAGAGCCTGCTTGCCGTCGCACAGGGCGAACAGGGAGCCCTCCTCCCCGTCCATGAACTCCTCGATCACCACGCGCGCGCCGGCCGCGCCGAAGCGGCCGCCCAGCATGCGCTCGATCTCGGCCTCGGCGTCGGCGCGGTCCGGGCTGATGGCCACGCCCTTGCCGGCGGCCAGGCCGTCCGCCTTGATGACATAGGGCGGCCGGAACACGTCCAGCGCCGCCTTGGCGTCGGGAACCGCGTCATAGACGCCATAGCCGGCGGTCGGAATCTCGTTCCGCTCCAGGAAGGCCTTGGAGAAGGCCTTGGAGGTCTCCAGTTGCGCCGCCTTGGCCGTCGGGCCGAAGCAGGGGATTCCCGCCGCCGCCAGCCGGTCCGCCAGGCCCGCCGCCAGGGCGACCTCCGGGCCGACGACCACCAGGTCGGCCTTGATCTCCCGCGCCAGGGCCGCCAGTCCCTCGGCGTCATCGGCCTTCACCGGGCGTAGCTCGCACAGCTTGGCGACGCCGGGATTGCCGGGCGCGGCGACGAGCCGCTTGACCAGCGGCGACTGGGCGATCTTCCAGGCCAGGGCGTGTTCGCGCCCGCCCGATCCGACGAGGAGGATGTTCATCCGTCGGACATGACGGGCCGGTCGCGACCGGTCAAGCGACGAACAGGGTTATCGCCTGTCCGAGGGTCAGAACACCGCCGACAGGACATAGACGACCACGCCCAGCAGGACGACGCCGAACAGCAGCAGCCACGGGCTCATCGCTCCGCCTCCGGCGGCGCGGCGCTGCAGGTCGCGTTCGCGCGGCGTGCGATCTTCCGGATCGGTTCCTCTGGGGTCGGCGGCCATGAAAAGGCGAACGGCGCAGCCGCTCCGGCGTTCCCGCGCGCAGCGACGCAGGCTAGGATGGCGGCATGAGCGACGACTCCTACGTCTTCGAAGCGCCGGTCGAGGCGCCCCAGGCCCGCGACAACAATCCGCCGCTGTCGATCTCGGAACTGTCCTTCGCCCTGAAGCGCACGCTGGAGGACCGCTTCGGCCATGTCCGGCTGCGCGGCGAGATCTCCAAGGTGAACCGCCACGCCTCGGGCCATGTCTATCTGACGCTGAAGGACGACAAGGCCTGCATCGACGGCGTGGTCTGGAAGGGCCAGGCGCGCGGCCTGGGCGTCCAGCCGGAGACGGGGCTGGAGGTCATCGTCACCGGAAAGATCACCAGCTACCCCGCCCGTTCGTCCTATCAGATCGTGATCGAGACGATGGAGGCGGCCGGCGCGGGTGCCCTGCTGGCCCAACTGGAGCGGCTGAAGGCCAGGCTGCGCGGCGAGGGCCTGTTCGAGCCTTCGCGCAAACAGCCCCTTCCACAGTTCCCGCGCACCATCGGCGTGATCACCAGCCCGACCGGGGCGGTGATCCGCGACATCCTGCACCGCATCGCCGAGCGCTGGCCCTGCCGCGTCATCGTCTGGCCGGTGGTGGTGCAGGGCGAAGCCGCCTGCGGGCAGGTGTCGAAAGCCATTCGCGGCTTCGACGCCTTGTCGGCCGACGGACCGGTTCCGCGTCCCGATCTGCTGATCGTCGCGCGCGGCGGCGGCTCGGTGGAGGACCTGTGGTGCTTCAATGACGAGGGACTGGCGCGCACGGTGGCGGCGGCCCGCATCCCGATCATCTCGGCGGTGGGGCACGAGACGGACACCACCCTGATCGACTTCGTCTCCGACCGGCGCGCGCCCACGCCGACCGGCGCGGCGGAAATGGCCACCCCGGTCCTGGCCGATCTGCGCTACGCCCTGTCGGACCTGGATCGGCGGCTGGTCCAGGCGGGCGGACGGCTGATCGAGGACCGCCGCACCCGCCTGCGCGCCGTCGCGCGCGGCCTGCCCGCCCGTCCCGAGGACCTGTTGGCGCTGGCGCAGCAGCGGCTCGATCACGCATCGAGCCGCCTGGGCTCCGGCCTGCAGCGCAACATCGCCTTGCATGAACGGCATCTGGCGGTCGCCGCCGGACGGCTGACGCCCGGCCTGCTGCGGACACGACTGGATCGCGGCGCCGACCGGCTGGCCGGGGCCTATGGCCGTCTGGCCGCCGGGCTTCAGGGAGGCGTGGCGCGTCACGAACGCCGCCTGATCCAGGCCGCCGCGCGCCTGTCGCCCGCCCCGCTGCACCGTCGCCTGGACCAGCGTCAGGCGCGGCTCGACGCGATGTCGGTCCGGCTGGACGCTGTGGTTCCGCGCCGGCTGGAGCGGGCGGAGGACCGCCTGTCCGCCTTGGCCCGCGCCCTGGCCACCCTGGACCCCGCCCGGCCCAAGCCCGGCTTCGCGCGCGTCGAGACCGGGGACGGCCGCTGGATCACCGCCGCCGCCGCCCTTGAGCCGGGGCAGCCGGTTCGGCTGGTGTTCGGCGACGGCGTCCGGGAGGCGACCATCGACGGCGGCGAGCCGCGGCCGCCCCGGCCGGCGCCGAAGCCGCGTGCGGCGCCGCCTTCGCAGGGCGACCTGTTCTGAACCCGGCGCGTGCGCAAGCGTCCGTGCTCCATTGGCGTCGGCCCCGCTTCCTGCTAACCGCCGCCGCATGAGAATTCCGCGCATCGCCTACGCCGCCTACGGCTTCGCCCTGCTGATCATCGTCCTGGACCAGCTGACCAAGGCCTGGATCATCGACGGCCTCCAGTTGCACGAGGCCGGCCGGATCGCCGTGCTGCCGCCGATCCTGAACTTCAGCTGGGTGGAGAACACCGGCGTCAGCTTCGGCCTGTTCGGCGGCGGCGGCGCGCGCTGGGGGCTCAGCCTGTTCTCGGTCGCCGTCTCCGCCGGCCTGGGCTGGTGGGCGCTGAAGGCGGACCGCCGCCTGCTGATCGCGGCGATCGGCCTGGTCATGGGCGGGGCGCTGGGCAATGTCATCGATCGCCTCCGCTTCGGCTATGTCGTCGACTTCATCGATTTTTCCGGCACGGGCGTCTTCCCCTGGGTGTTCAACATCGCCGACAGCGCCATCACCATCGGCGTCATCCTGCTGATCCTGGACAGCCTGATCTCCGAACGCGCCGCCAAGGTTGGCGCGGCCCCTGAAAAGTCGTAATCACCCCCTCTTCACTATGGGATCGCGCTCCGGGGGAGCGCCCGCGAAAGCCGAGCCTGAATCCATGCGTATCCGCAGCGTCGCCGTCCTGACCCTCGTCGCCTCCGCCGCCGTGTCCCTGGCCGCCTGCGGCAGCATCCGCCAGGGCATCGGCCTGAAGAAGGTGGTGCCGGACGAGTTCGTCACCGTCTCCTCCGCGCCGCTGACGGTGCCGCCGGAATACGGCCTGCGTCCGCCCGCGCCCGGCCAGCCGCGTCCCCAGGAACTGGCTCCGGAAAGCGCCGCGCGCCAGATCCTGCTGGGCCAGCGCCAGGCGGTGACCCGCTCGGCGGGCGAACAGGCCCTGGTCAGCCAGGCCGGCGCCGACCAGGCCGATCCGCTGGCGCGCTATGTCGTCGACGACGAATTCGGCGACATCGCCCACAAGGAGACCAGCTTCGCCGACCGCGTGCTGTTCTGGCGCAAGAACGACCAGGCGACCCAGGCGCCGACGACCACCCAGACGTCCGAGGGCCAGTCGACCATCGACGCCGCGACCGAGGCCCAGCGGGTCCAGGCCCTGACCGGCGGCCAGCAGGCGATCACCATCACGCCGCGCCGCGAGGGCGGCTTCAAGCTGCCCGGCCTGTAAGGCTGGTCTCCCGCTGTTTCCTTCTGACGGATTTTCGCCGATGCGCGTCCTCGCCCTCCTGCTCGCCACTGCCGCCGTCGCGGTCTTGCCGCTGGACGCCCAGGCGCAAAGCTCGCGTCGCGGGTCTTCCGGCCAACAGGCTGACGGTTCGGAGGCCAACACCCGAGTTCGAGCGCCTCGGCTTGCGCCGCTGCGCAACCGCCAGCGCGCCGGCCCGTGCCCCTTCGTCAAGGTCCTCTACGAAGGCGCGCGCTACGTCGAGCTGACCGGTCCGGCGACGGCCGCCAACGTCGGCTTCACCGGCGAGATCGAAGGCGTCAACGCCGATTGCGCCTATCAGGGCGAAGAGCCGATCCGCCTGGATATCGACATGCTGTTCAACCTGGGCCGCGGCCCCCAGGCGCAAGGCGACCAGCACGCCTATCGCTATTGGGTGGCGGTCACCGAGCGGAACAAGGCGGTCCTGGCCAAGGACTATTTCGACCTGCCGGTGAACTTCCAGGGCCAGCGCACGGCCTCGGTGCATGAGCAGCGCACCATCGTGATTCCCCGCGCGGACACCACCATCAGCGGCGCGAACTTCGAGGTCCTGGTCGGCTTCGAGGTGACGCCGGACATGGCCGAGTTCAACCGCACCGGCAGCCGCTTCCGCGTCAATGCGGGGGTTCCGCAGCAGGCCGCCGCCCCGGCGCCGAGCGAATAAGATGGCCGACCTCAAGAGCGTGCTCAGCGAAGCGGTCGGCGCCGCCTTCGCCGCCGAAGGCGTGGACAGGGCCCTGGCGCGCGTCACCCCGTCCGACCGCCCCGACCTGGCCGACTTCCAGTCGAACGGGGCCCTGGCCGCCGCCAAGGCGCTGAAGGCCAATCCGCGCGACCTGGCCGGCCGGATCGCCGCACGGCTGGCGGGCGATCCGGACCTGGCCTCGGTCGAGGTGGCGGGGCCGGGCTTCATCAATCTGACGCTCTCCGACGCCGCCCTGGCCAGACGCGCCGCCGAGGTCGCGGCCGACGCCGGTCACGCCGGCGCCGCCGGGGTCGACGCGCCGCGCAAGGTGGTCATCGACTACGCCGGGCCGAACGTGGCCAAGCCGATGCACGTCGGCCACCTGCGCTCCTCCATCATCGGCGAGAGCCTGAAGCGGCTGTTCCGCTTCCGGGGCGACCAGGTGTGGGGCGACGCCCATTTCGGCGACTGGGGCTTCCAGATGGGCCTGCTGATCGTCGCCTGCGCCGACGAGGGACGCGCGGACGCCTTCTTGGCCGACGGCGACGGCCCCTTCCCGTCCGAAAGTCCGGTCACGCTGGAGGACCTGGAACGGCTCTATCCGCAGGCGGCCGCCAAGGCCAAGGAAGACCCCGCCTTCCGCGACCGCGCCCGCAGGACGACGGCCGAGCTGCAGGCCGGCCGGCCGGGCTATCGCGCCCTGTGGCGGCATTTCGTCGCCGTCAGCCGCACGGCGCTGGAGCGCGAATTCGGCGCCCTGTCGGTGACCTTCGACCTGTGGAACGGGGAGAGCGACGCCGATCCCCTGATGCCCGAGATGCTGGCGCACCTGAAGGCGACCGGCCTGCTGGTCGAGGACGACGGCGCCCAGGTGGTCCACGTCGCCCGCCCCGGGGAAACGCGCAAGAAGAAGCTGGCCGACGGCTCGGTCATCGAGGCGCCCAGCCCGCCCCCGCTGCTGGTCGTGTCGTCCGAAGGCTCGGCCATGTACGGCACCACCGACCTGGCGACGATCCTGGACCGCCGGAAGTCGATCGACCCCGACCTGATCCTCTACGTCGTCGACGAGCGCCAGGCCGAGCATTTCGAGCAGGTCTTCCGGGCCGCCGTCCTGGCCGGCTACGCCGCCGAGGGGGCGCTGGAGCATCTGGGCTTCGGCACCATGAACGGACCGGACGGCAAGCCGTTCAAGACCCGCGCCGGCGGGGTGCTGAAGCTGCATGACCTGATCTCCATGGCCACGGACAAGGCGCGCGAACGCCTGCGCGAGGCCAAGCTGGGCGACGACCTTCCGGCCGATGAGTTCGAGGCCATCGCCCACAAGGTGGCGATCGCCGCCCTGAAGTTCGCCGACCTGTCGAACGCGCGCACCACCAGCTACGTCTTCGACTTGGACCGCTTCACGAGCTTTGAGGGCAAGACGGGGCCATACCTGCTGTACCAGGCCGTGCGGATCAAATCCCTGCTGCGCAAGGCCGCCGACCAGGACGCGACCGAGACCGCCATCGTCATCGCGGAGCCGGCCGAGCGCGACCTGGCCCTGACGCTGGACGCCTTCTCCGCCGCCGCCGCAGACGCCTATGACAGGCGGATGCCGCACCTGATCGCCGAGCACGCCTATCGGGTCGCACAGGCCTTCTCGAAATTCTACGCCGCCTGCCCGGTGCTGGCTGCGCCGGACGAGGCGACGCGCGGCTCGCGCCTGGCGCTGTCCGCCGCCGCCCTGCGGCAGCTGGAAAAGGCGCTGTGGCTCCTGGGGATCGACACGCCGGAGCGGATGTAGGGCTCAGCCCGGCTTCTTCTCGGCGAAGGCGGCGTCGACCTCTTCCTCGGTGATCCGCTTCTTGGGATCGCCCGGCTGATCGAGGTTCTGCTCCTCGGTGCCGTCGCCCAGAACGCCCGGGGTGGTGTTGATCTTCGGCTCGTCTTGTTTGTCGGCCATGACAGTGCTCCTGTTGCAGGAATCTGAACGTGCGCCCGACCGCGCCGTTCCTCCCTTGCCCGCGAGTTCCCGATGACCGCATCCGCCGACCTCGACGCCTATATCGCCGGCCTGCCCAAGGCGGAGCTGCACCTGCATATCGAGGGCTCCCTGGAGCCCGAGCTGATGTTCGAGCTGGCGAAACGGAACGGCGTCGCCATCCCGTTCGACAGCGTCGAGGCGGTACGCGCGGCCTATGACTTCTCCAACCTTCAGGATTTCCTGGACATCTACTATGCGGGCGCCGCCGTCCTGTTGAAGCGTCAGGATTTCGAGGACCTGGCCTTCGCCTATTTCCAGCGCGCGGCCGCCGACACCGTGCGCCACGCCGAAATCTTCTTCGACCCCCAGACCCACACCGACCGGGGCGTGCCGATGGCCGAGGTGGTCGAGGGCCTGCTGGCCGGCATGGACCGGGCCGAACGGGAGCTGGGCGTCACCTCCCGGCTGATCCTGTGCTTCCTGCGCCACCTGGACGAGGACGCCGCCCTGGCCACGCTGGAGGCGGCGACGCCCTGGCTGGACCGGATCGCGGGCGTGGGGCTGGATTCCTCGGAGGTCGGCCATCCGCCGTCCAAGTTCCGGCGCGCCTTCGCCCGCGCGGGCGACCTGGGCCTGAAGCGGGTCGCCCACGCCGGCGAGGAAGGCCCGCCCGCCTATGTGCACGAAGCGCTGGACCTGCTGCATGTCGACCGCCTGGACCACGGCAACCGCTCGATGGAGGACGCCGCCCTGGTCGAGCGGCTGGCGGACGAGCAGATGACCCTGACGGTCTGCCCGCTGTCGAACCTGAAGCTGTGCGTGGTGAAGGACCTGCACGACCACCCCGTGCCCGAGATGCTGCGCCGCGGCCTGCACGTCACCCTGAACTCGGACGACCCGGCCTATTTCGGCGGCTATGTGAACGACAATTACCAGGCGCTGGCGCGCGCCGTCGGCCTGACGCGCGACCAGGTGACGCGGATCGCGAAGAACAGCTTCGAGGGGTCCTTCCTGGACGAGTCGGAGAAGGCGGCGCGGATCGCGGAGGTTGAGGCGTATGCCAAGGCGCAGCCTTGATGATCCAGACCTTCCTGGGCGTGGCTCTTGCCATCAGCACGGCGATTGCGCTCGTAAGTTCGTTAGGGGCCCACTTCTCGGCTGACTACCTGAAGCGAAACGGGGCCGTGCCCAAATCGACGTCCGATTTCGCTCGTTCCGCCCCGCCCCCGTTTTTCCTGGATGTCGGGATATCGCTGACGGATATCTATTCCAGCCTTCACAAGCGATACAAAAGCCGGTTCCTAACGCGTTGCGTCTACGTCGCGCGCGTCGCGTTTCCCTTGTCCGGCTTTCTTCTGATAGTTCTAGGCGTCGCTATCGGGATCAGTTGAACAGCGCCGCCGCCTCGACTTCCGCCACCCCCAGCGCCCGGAAGCTCTCCCGCGCCGCGGCCGCCGTCTGCGGCGTGATCGCCCGACTGGCGTCCGCGACGACCACCGCCACGAATCCCTCCCGCACCGCGTCCTCGGCGGTGAAGCGGACGCAGTAGTCGTAGGCCAGGCCCGCCAGGAACACCCGTCTCACTCCGATCTGGCGCAGCAGGCCCGCCAGGCCGGTCGGCGTCCGATGGTCGTTCTCGAAGAAGCCGGAATAGCTGTCGACCGCCGGATTGCCGCCCTTGCGGATCACGGCCAGCGCCTTCCTCACCGCCGGCGCGGCCTCCGGGTGGAATTCCGCGCCGACCGAGCCCTGGAGGCAATGATCCGGCCACAGCATCTGGCGGCCGTAGGCGACCTCGATCTCGGTGAAGGGCTGGGCGCCCGGATGGTTGGAAGCGAAGGAGATCTGGTCCGGCGTGTGCCAGTCCTGGGTCACGACCACCTTGTCGAAGCGCGCCGCCAGCCGGGCGACCATCGGCATGATCCCGGCCCCGCCCTGAACCGCCAGGCGTCCGCCTTCGCAGAAGTCGTTCTGCGGGTCGATGACCAGGAGTGCGTCGCCGGGGCCGATCCTCATGGTCAGGCGCTCGCGAAGGCGTCGATCTCGCCGGCCGAACCCAGCGCGACCGCGATCCGCTGGTGCAGCTGCTCGGGCTGGATGTCCAGGATCGCCCGCCGTCCGTCCGTCGTCGCCCTGCCCCCCGCCTGCTCGACCAGCAGGGCCATCGGATTGCCCTCGTACATCAGGCGCAGCTTGCCCGGCTTGTTCGGCTCGCGCTTGTCCCACGGATACAGGAAGACTCCGCCGCGCATCAGGATGCGGTGCACATCGGCGACCATGGCGGCGACCCAGCGCATGTTGAAGTCCTTGCCGCGCGGCCCGTCCTTGCCCGCCAGCACGCCGTCGACATAGCGCTGCACCGGCTCGGCCCAGTGACGGCGGTTCGACATGTTGATGGCGAACTCCCGGGTGTCCGGCGCGATCGCGATGGCGTCGTGGGTCAGCAGCCACCGGCCGTCGCCCGACAGGGTGAAGCCCCGCACCCCGTCGCCCGTGGTCAGCACCAGCATGGTCTGGGCGCCGTACAGCGCATAGAGGGCCGCGACCTGATTTCGTCCCGGCTGCAGGAAGTCCGCCTCGGCCGGCGTTCCGCCCGGCGCCTTCAGCACGGAGACGATGGTGCCCACCGGCGCATTGATGTCGATGTTGGACGAGCCGTCCAGCGGATCGAACAGGACCAGGTAGTCGCCGGGATGTTCGGCGATCTGGGCGGCCTCCACCTCCTCGGACGCCACGCCCGCCACGGCCGGACAGGCCAGCAGCGCGCCGGTCAGGATGTCGTTGGAGATGACGTCGAGCTTCTTCTGCTCCTCGTCCTGCACGTTCACCGCACCCGACGCTCCCAGCGCCCCCGCGAGCGCCCCGCCCGACACCACCGCGCGGATATCGACGCACGCTTGCGCGACCACGTCCAGCACGGCCTTCAGCCCCTCGGGCGCATCCAGGGCGGCGATATGGTCGTCGAGGCTGAGGCGGTCGGTCATGGCGGGTCCTGCGGCTGCATCGCAAAGCGATACACCTCTGACGACCGGAACGACGACTGGCAAGGCCGGGCTCCGCTTGACTCGCGGCCGGAGTCGGTGGCTTAGGTCGGTCGCTCTCGCGGGAGAGATCGGGACCGGACGGCCGGCCCCGACGCCGAAGGCGCAACCGCCCCGGAAACGCTCAGGCAAAAGGACCGCGAAAGCGCACGGACGCTGGAAAGTCGCCCAGGAACCTGGTTCCGAAGGCGCGCCGACGGAGCAAGGCGCCATCCTATCGGCGCCGGAATCTCTCAGGCTTCAGGACAGCGGGGGCGCGAGACCGGCGGGAAACCGTCCCCATCCGCGACCCTGGAGCCCGCCATGGCCGACGACACGCTGAAAACCACTCCCCTCAACGCCGCGCACAAGGCGCTGGGCGCCCGCATGGTCGGCTTCGGCGGCTATGAAATGCCGGTCCAGTACGAAGGCGTCCTGGCCGAGCACCGCTGGACGCGCGAGCACGCCGGCCTGTTCGACGTCTCCCACATGGGCCAGTGCCGGATCTCCGGCGCCGACGCCGTGGCCCAGTTCGAGCGCTTCGTCCCCGGCGACTATGCGATCCTGAAGGCCGGCAAGCAGAAGTATACGGTGCTGCTGAACGACCAGGGCGGCGTCATCGACGACCTGATGGCCGGCCGCCCCGATCACGACGGCCTGTTCGTCGTCGTCAACGCCGGCAACAAGGACGAGGACTTCGCCTTCTGGTCCGCGCGCCTGGAAGGCGACGCGACCCTGACGGTGCTGGACCGCGCTCTGATCGCCATCCAGGGCCCGGAAGCCGCCGAGGTCATGGCCGCGCACGAACCGGTGCTGGCCGAGATGGGCTTCATGGAATGCGCCCGGCTGATGCTGTTCGGCGCGGACTGCTTCGTCTCCCGTTCGGGCTATACCGGCGAGGACGGCTACGAGATCTCGGTCCCGGCGGACCAGGCCGAGCGCGTCTGGAACACCCTGCTGAAGGACGCCCGCGTCAAGCCGGTCGGCCTGGGCGCGCGCGACAGCCTGCGGCTGGAGGCCGGCCTGCCGCTGCACGGCCACGACATCGACCCGACCACCAGCCCCGTCGAAGGCGCCCTGACCTTCGCCCTGTCGAAGTCGCGCAAGGAACGCGCCGACTTCCCCGGCGCCGACCGCATCCTGAAGGAACTGGCCGACGGCCAACCTAAAGCGACTTTGGCGCGCGTCCGCGTCGGCCTGGTGGTCAAGGAAGGCGCCCCGGCCCGCGAAGGCGCCGAGATCGCCGACCTGGACGGAAACATTATCGGCAAGGTCACCTCGGGCGGCCCCTCGCCGACCCTGGGCAAGAATATCGCCATGGGCTTCGTTCCGCCGGCCTTCGCGGCGCTGGGTACGGAATTGAAGGTCATCGTGCGCGGCCGTCCCGCCGCCGCCGAGGTCGTCGACATGCCCTTCACGCCGCAACGCTACTACCGGAAGCCGAAGGCGTAACATTCACTTCCGTCGCCCTCGGGCTTGACCCGAGGGCCGGACCATCAACCGCTCGTGCGAAGACATCCGACGCACCGGCCGCACATCATCCGATCCTCGGGTCAAGCCCGAGGATGACGGGAGAGGAGAAGCAAAATGAAGTTCACCAAGGATCACGAGTGGGTCAGCCTGGACGGCGACATCGCCACCGTCGGCATCTCCAGGCACGCCGCCGACGCCCTGGGCGACGTGGTGTTCGTGGAAGTCCCCGAGGTCGGCAAGACCGTCTCCAAGGGCGACGGCTTCGCCGTGGTCGAGAGCGTCAAGGCCGCCTCGGACGTCTACGCCCCCGTCTCGGGCGAGGTGGTCGAGGCCAATGGCGCCCTGTCCACCGCCCCGGAAACCGTCAACGCGGCCGCCGAGACCGACGGCTGGTTTGCGAAGATCCGCGTCTCGGACGCCTCGGAACTGGACGGCCTGATGGACCAGGCGGCCTACGACGCCTTCCTGGCCACGCTTTAGGACCCCTCTCCACCCGTCACCCTCGGGCTCGACCCGAGGGCCGGCCGTTCAACCGCTCGTGCGAAGATCTCGACGCACGACCCGCACCGCATCCGATCCTCGGGTCAGGCCTGAGGATGACGGAGTGAGAAGACCATGCGCTACCTCCCCCTGACGCCCGACGACCGCACGGCGATGCTCGCCGCCATCGGCGCGAAATCCATCGACGACCTGTTCGTGGACGTGCCCCAGGCGACGCGCCTGGACGCCCCCGTCGATCTGCCGCGCGTCGCGGGCGAGCTGGAGGTCGAACGCGCCCTGTCCGCCATGGCGAACAAGAACGCCGCGGCCGGCGCCGTGCCCTTCTTCTGCGGCGCGGGGGCCTACAGGCACCATGTTCCGGCGACGGTGGACCATGTGATCCAGCGGTCGGAATTCCTGACCAGCTACACCCCCTACCAGCCGGAAATCGCGCAGGGCACGCTCCAGTACCTGTACGAATTCCAGACCCAGGTGGCGAACCTGACCGGCATGCCGGTGGCCAACGCCAGCCTCTATGACGGCTCCACCGCCATGGCCGAGGGCGTGCTGATGGCCACCCGCGTCACCCGCCGCAACAAGGCGGTGATCTCGGGCGGCGTCCACCCCCACTACGTCAAGGCGACCGAGACCGTGGTCCACGCCGTCGGCGTCGAGACCCAGGTCCTGCCCGCGGCGATCGACGCCGAGGCCGCCGTCATCGACCAGATCGGTCCCGACACCGCCTGCGTCGTCGTCCAGACGCCCAATGTTTTCGGCACGGCGACCGACGTGACCCGGATCGCCGAGGCCGCCCACGCCGCCGGGGCCCTGCTGATCGTCGTGGTCACCGAGGCCGTGTCGATGGGCCTGCTCAAGTCCCCCGGCGAGATGGGCGCCGACATCGTCGCGGCCGAGGGCCAGTCGATCGGCAACGCCCTGAACTTCGGCGGCCCCTACGTCGGCCTGTTCGCCACGCGCGAGAAGCTGATCCGCCAGATGCCCGGCCGCCTGACCGGCGAGACGGTCGATGCGGATGGGGAAAGGGGCTTCGTCCTGACCCTGTCGACGCGGGAGCAGCACATCCGCCGCGACAAGGCCACCTCGAACATCTGCACCAACTCGGGCCTGTGCACCCTGGCCTTCACCATCCACATGAGCCTGCTGGGCGAGACGGGCTTGCGCCGGCTGGCCCTGTTGAACCACGAGAAGGCCGTGGCCGCGCGCGACGCCCTGGCCGCCGTTCCGGGCGTCGAAGTCCTGACCCCGCGCTTCTTCAACGAGTTCGCGATCAGGCTGCCCAAGCCGGCGGCCGAGGTCGTCGACGCCCTGGCCGCCCATCACATCCTGGCGGGCGTGCCCTACAGCCGCCTGGCGCCCGACGCGGGCCAGGACGATGTCCTGCTGGTCGCCGCTACCGAGACGACCCTGGACGCCGACATCAAGGTCCTGGCGAGCGCCCTCGCCAAGGTCCTGGCGGCCTGATGATGCGCTCGCGCACTCTCCTTCCGCTCATCCCCGCGAAAGCGGGGACCCAGTCCTTTCACGCGACGGGTCTGGGATACGCGGCTTCGATCATCGGCGAGACCTTTCGCCCAAAGACCTGCATCTCCGCTTTCGCGGGGATGAGCGGTGAATTGAAATGAGCACCATGAACACCGTCGGCCGCCCGACCGCCCCGAACGCCCCCATCGTTGGAAGCGACCACGACTACAAGCATCCGACCCTGACCGGCGGGCGCGGCCTGCTGCAGGACGAGAAGCTGATCTTCGAACTGGACGGCTGGGGCAAGACCGGCGTCGACCTGCCGGAGCCCAAGACCGACGGCTCCGATCTGGGCGACCTGGTCCGCAAGGACCCGATCGGCCTGCCCGGCCTGTCGGAGCCCGAAGCCATGCGCCACTATGTGCGCCTGAGCCAGAAGAACCACGCCATCGACCTGGCCATCTATCCCCTGGGCTCGTGCACGATGAAGCACAACCCGCGCCTGAACGAGAAGATGGCGCGCCTGCCGGGCTTCTCCGACATCCATCCCCTGCAACCGCAATCGACGGTGCAGGGCGCGCTGGAGCTGATGGACACCCTGGCCCACTGGCTGAAGACCCTGACCGGCATGCCCGCCGTCGCCCTGTCGCCCAAGGCCGGCGCCCACGGCGAACTGTGCGGCCTTATGGCCATTCGCGCCGCGCACGAGGCCAAGGGCGAGCACGCCCAGCGCCGCAAGGTGCTGGTGCCCACCAGCGCTCATGGCACCAACCCCGCCACCGCCGCCTTCGTCGGCTATTCGGTGGTCGAGGTCGCCCAGACCGAGGACGGCCGCGTGGACGTTGCCGACCTGGCCGCCAAGCTGGGGCCGGACGTCGCCGCCATCATGGTGACCAACCCCAACACCTGCGGCCTGTTCGAGCGCGACATCCTGGAGATCAGCCGCCTGACGCACGAGGCGGGGGCCTATTTCTACTGCGACGGGGCCAACTTCAACGCCATCGTCGGCCGGGTGCGCCCCGGCGACCTGGGCGTCGACGCCATGCACATCAATCTGCACAAGACCTTCTCCACGCCGCACGGCGGGGGCGGACCGGGCGCGGGTCCGGTGGTGCTGTCCGAGGCCCTGGCCCCGTTCGCGCCCGCTCCCTGGGTCGTGCACGATGATAACGGCTACGCCCTGATCGAGCGCGAAGAGGGCGACGCCGCCCAGGCCTTCGGCCGCCTGTGCGCCTTCCAGGGCCAGATGGGCATGTATGTCCGCGCCCTCAGCTACATGATGAGCCATGGCTCGGACGGCCTGCGCCAGGTCGCCGAGGACGCGGTGCTGAACGCCAACTACATCAAGGCCCGCCTCCAGGACCTGATGAGCCCGGCCTTCCCCGACGGCCCCTGCATGCACGAGGCCCTGTTCGACGACGAATGGCTGAAGGGCACGGACGTCACTACCCTCGACTTCGCCAAGGCGATGATCGACGAGGGCTTCCACCCGATGACCATGTATTTCCCGCTGGTCGTCCACGGCGCCATGCTGATCGAGCCGACCGAGACCGAGTCCAAGGCCGAGCTGGACCGCTTCATCGAGGCCATGCGCCTGCTGGCCGAGGCGGCGAAAGCCGGCGACGTGGATCGCTTCAAGGGCGCGCCCTTCCATGCGCCGCTGAAGCGCCTGGACGAAACCCGCGCCGCCCGCTCGCCGGTGCTGCGCTGGTCCGCGCCCGAAGGCTCCAACCAGGCGGCCTGATTCGATCCTCCCCCGGTCGCGGGGAGGATTTCGCTGCGTGTCCGTTCGGCCACGGCCGGCGTTCCTCTGCGTTGATGACCAAAGCTTCATCCGGCGGACACGGATCGGCCATCGAAGCCTGGCGTTAAGGTCCATGTGGCAAGGTCGTCACGGTCGTCGATTCCTTTCCCGACGGGGGATCGGCCGGCCGGGGCGGCCGTTGCTGCGACGCCCCCTCCTCCCCATCTGCGGCGATCCGTGACCTATACCGCCTCCTCCCTGTTCCCGCCGCTCCAGCCGCGCAGCCGCCTGCTCCGCGTGGCCCGCCGCTGGGCCTATATGGGGGGCGGCCTGTTCGTGGTTCTGCTGGGCGTGCTGATAGCCCCCCTGCCGGGTCCGGGCGGCATTCCGGTCATCGCCCTGGGCCTGATGCTGATGCTGCGCAGCAGCTTCTGGGCCAAGCGGCAGTTCATCCGCGTCCAGCACGCGCGGCCCAAATGGGTCTATCCCTTCCGCCGCCTGCTGCGCCGCAGGCCGGAGATCGCTCCGGTCTTCTGGCAGCAGGCCCTGCGCGCGGAAAAGCTTGTGCTCCGCCGCCGTCGCCGTCTTGTGCGCGTGCGAAAGCGCCTGCGCCGTTATTTCCGCAAGCTTTTTCGCTGATCGGCGCCCTCATCTCGCAGTTGCGTTTCGGCGCTCGCTAACCACGGGAAGTTGAACGCCGCCCTCGCCTGCCGGGGGTATCCTCTCCCACGCGTTATCAGAGAACCGAACCAGCGTTGGGAGGCGCTCCTGGTCATGATGTCACGCGTACAAAAGGGTCTGGTCGCCGGCGTCTTCGCCACCATCGCCGCGTCCCTGCTCGAGATTCCCAATATGTTCCTGCACTGGTTCGACCCCTTCCAGGGCGTCATCGCCAGCATGCTGGGCATGCCCGGCAACATGGCGGTCGGATGGGCCGTCCATGTGATCAGCGGCGTCTTCATCCTGGGGCCGCTGTTCGGCGTGCTGTGCCCCCGGCTGCCGACCGACACGCCCGAGACCAAGGGCATCGTCTTCGCCGTCGGCGCCTGGGTGCTGATGATGGCCGGCATCGTCATGTTCGGAAACTACCGGACCTTCACGGCCGGCGCCGGCTTCGGCACCCTGGCCTGGCTGCTGATCACCCATGCGGTGTTCGGCATTGTGCTGGGCAATGTCTATGGCCGGCTGGTGGCGCGCGAGAAGCGCGGTCCCACGATCGTCGGCGGCGCGCCCGCCCACTGATCCCGGGCCGTCTCGAACGGCCATGAAAAAGGGCCCCGCGCGAGACGCCGGGGCCCTTCGTCCTGTGCAGCCTTCGCCGCAGGATCAGTTCAGACGGTCGCCGATCTGCTTGATCGCGGCGTCCAGCAGCGGGTCCTTGCCCGGGCCGGCCAGGCGCGCGGCCAGCACGGCCTCGGCCGAACGGGCGGCCAGGTCGGCGGCGGCGGCCTTCACCTCGGCCGAGGCCTGGGCCTCCGCCTGGGCGATCCGACCCTCGGCCATCTTCTGGCGACGGGCCAGCGTCTCTTCCAGCTTGGCCTTGGTTTCGGCTTCAAGACGGCGGGCGTCGGCTTCGGCCTGCGCCAGCATGTCGGCGGCCTGGGCCTCGGCCTCGGCCTTCTCCTTGCGGATCTGGGCCAGCATGGCCTCGGCCTCGGCGCGCAGACGGGCGGCCTCATCCAGGTCCGCCTGGATCTTGGCGGCCTTGGCGTCGAGCTGGGCGCCGACCAGCTTGGGCACGCCGGCGGCGACCAGGATGCCGAAGAAGACCAGCAGGCCGACGCCGACCCACAGTTCGGCGTTCGACAGGCTGTAGAAATGTCCGAATTCGAGGAAGGCGGGCATCAGGCGGCTCCCTTCACGGCGGCGGCCAGTTCGGCCTTGGTCGCCGCCTTGCCGGTCAGGCGCTCCACCATGGCGGCGGCGGCGTCGGAGGCGATGGCGGAGACGTTGGCCATGGCGGCGTCGCGGGTCTTGGCGATCTCGCCTTCCGCGGCGGCGATGCGGGCGTTGACGGTCGCCTCCTCGGCGGCGGCGCGGGCGTTGGCCTCGTCGGTCACCCGCTGGCGGGCGGCCTCGGCGGTGGCGCGCGCGTCGGCGCGAGCCTTGATCACCTCGGCCTGGGCGGCGGCGGCTTGGTCGGCGGCCTCGGCCTGGACCTGGCGGGCGGTGGCGATGGCGGTCGAGATGGTCTCGGCGCGCTCGTCCATCACCTTGCGCAGGCGCGGGGCGAAGACCTTGCTGATCAGCAGGTAGAGGATGGCGAACAGGATCAGCAGATAGCCGATCTGTCCCGCCCAGTGCTGGAACTCGAACTGCGGCAGGCCGCCCGAGCCGTGCTCGGCCGGGACCGAGGTCTCGGCGTGGAGATCGCGTTCCGCCGACGGCGGCAGGGCGTCGTTATGTTGGATGCTGGCCATGAACCGTCTATCGCAGGATCAGGACGACGGCGCGCGGACCGGGTCCGCGCGCCGTCGCGACTGGAAAGT
Organism: Pseudomonadota bacterium; assembly: GCA_023390245.1. Taxonomy (GTDB): domain Bacteria; phylum Pseudomonadota; class Alphaproteobacteria; order Caulobacterales; family Caulobacteraceae; genus Brevundimonas. The sequence goes on along the minus strand of JAEWDF010000081.1, from coordinate 5,788 downwards.
CTTGGGCTGGGATCAGCCGAAGATCATCAGGACGCCCAGCACGAAGGCCAGGATGCCCAGGGCTTCCGCCAGGGCGGCGCCGACGAACAGGTTGCCGACTTGGCCGGCGGCGGCCGACGGGTTGCGCAGGGCGCCGGCCAGGAACTGACCGAAGATGTTGCCCACGCCCAGGGCCGAGCCGATCATGCCGAGGGTGGCCAGGCCGGCGCCGATGTACTTGGCGGCTTCAGCGTCCATGATGTGTATTCCTAAGTTTGGAGCGTTGAGGTTTGGGGTGAAGAGGCTGGAACCGCTTAGTGGGCGTGATCCAGGTTGACCACATCGTTGAGGTAGATGCAGGCCAGAACGGCGAAGACGAAGGCCTGCAGGAAGGCCACCAGGAACTCCAGCGCGGTCAGGGCGACCACCATGCCCAGCGACAGGGCCGCCACCGGGAAGGCCAGGGTCGCCACGCCGCCGCTCAGCGCCAGGACGCCCAGCGAAACGACGAAGCCGGCGAAGATCTTCAGCGCCACGTGGCCGCCCAGCATGTTGCCGAACAGACGAAGCGCCAGGGTGATCGGACGCAGCAGGAAGGAAACGAACTCGATCAGGCCGACGACCGGGCGCAGCAGCAGCGGCGCGCCCATCGGCCAGAACAGCTTGAAGAAGCCCAGGCCGTTCTTGGCGAAGCCGATGATCAGAACCAGGCCGAAGGTGATGACGGCGAAGGTCGCCGTGATCGCCAGTTGCGAGGTCGCCGTGAAGGTCAGGAACAGGCCCAGCAGGTTCATGCCCAGGATCAGCATGAACAGGGTGAAGACGAACGGGAAATACTTGCGGCCGTCGTGGCCGATGATCGAGTCCGCCAGGTTGTCGATCATGCCGAACAGGGTCTCGCCCGCAGCCTGAAGCCGCCCCGGCACAACCTGCGCCTTGAACGTCACTGCGGTCAGGAACAGCACGATCGCGAAGAAGGCGATGGTCATGGCCACGTGGGAATTGGTGATCGCCAGGTCGACCGTGCCGATGATCGGCAGGGTGACGTCGCCCAGGTCCGCGACCTTGGTGATCTGAAACTGATGAATCGGATCGGCCATTGAGCCTATCGGTCCTCGTTCTCTTCCCCGGCCTCGACGTAGGGTTCGGGGTCGCCCCGCACGCCTTCCGCCTTGGCCTGCGCCATCAGCCGATTGGCCGTGCGGCGCGCCATCCATAACGACAGGGCGAAGCCCAGGAGGACTCCGCCGATCAATCCCCACGGCCTGGTGCCCGCGAAGTGGTCCAGGCCGAAACCCAGCGCCAGGCCCACCGCCACGCCGCCGAGCAGTTCGGCGATGATCTTGTAAGCCTCACCCGCCACAGCCTGGCCGGTCAGTTCGGCGGATTTCTCCGCCCGGGTCCGCGCCTCCAATTCGGATGCGCTTTTCTGGAGGCGTTTGATCGCCTCTTCGCGCGATTCCTGCATAGGGGACATGGCCTGTGCGCTCAGCGCCCGAACGGATGTCCGGGCGGGTCTGAATTCGGCGCGGAAACTAATCGTGAGCGACGGATAGGTCAAGGCATGGCGGCAATAGGCTAACCCCTTGTCAGGCATGAACTTTCCTCTCCTGTGGACAAGCCGTGACGATGCGTCGCTCTCCAACATGTGAGAATCCCGTCCCTTGCGGAGGGCCCGGTCATGGCGGCGAGCGGCGCGACCGACTAGGTTGGCGGCATGAACGCGCCCGTCTCCTTTCCAACCCCGCCCGGCCCGCGCCCGATCACGGTGCGGCTGGCGACGCCGCGCGGCTTCTGCGCCGGGGTGGACCGCGCCATCCAGATCGTCGAGCGGGCGCTGGAGAAGTACGGCGCCCCCGTCTATGTGCGCCACGAGATCGTCCATAACCGTCATGTGGTCGAACGGCTGAAGGGCCTGGGCGCCGTCTTCGTCAAGGAGCTGGACGAATGCCCCGACGACCGTCCGGTCGTCTTTTCCGCCCACGGCGTGCCCAAGTCGGTGCCCGACGCCGCCCGCTCGCGCGAGATGCTGTTCCTGGACGCCACCTGCCCCCTGGTCTCCAAGGTCCATGTCGAGGCCGAGCGCCACCACGCCGCCGGGCGCCACATCATCCTGATCGGCCACGCCGGGCATCCGGAAGTGATCGGCACCATGGGCCAGCTGCCGCCCGGCGCCATCAGCCTGGTGGAGACCGAGGCGGACGCGGAGGCGTTCCAGCGGCCGGGCGACGCCCCCCTGGCCTACGCCACCCAGACCACCCTGTCGGTCGACGACACGGCCGGCATACTGACGGTGCTGAAGCGGCGCTTTCCCGAACTGCCCGACCCGCACAAGGAAGACATCTGCTACGCCACCACCAACCGCCAGGAGGCGGTCAAGCGGCTGGGCGAGGGCTGCGAACTGGTGCTGGTGGTCGGATCGAAGAACTCCTCCAACTCCGCCCGGCTGGTCGAGGTGGCGATGCGCGCCGGCGCGCGAGACGCACGGCTGGTGGACGACGCCTCCCAGGTCGACTGGTCCTGGTTCGACGGCGTCGGGACGGTCGGCGTCACCGCCGGCGCCTCGGCCCCCGAACCGCTGATCGAGGCCCTGGTCGACGCCATCCGCGCCCGCTTCGACGCCACGGTGACCGAGGACGACGGCGCGCGCGAGGCCGTGACCTTCAAGCTGCCGCGCGTGCTGACGGCTTAAGAGCCCCTCCGTCTCTCCGCTACGCTGCGAGCCACCTCCCCACAAAGTGGGGAGGAGACAGAAGCACCTCGCCGTCTCCTCCCCGCTCCGCGGGGAGGGGGACCGCGAAGCGGTGGAGGGGCTCTTGCCGCGTCGCTAGCTTCCGCCGTCCCCGCCCACGAAATCCTGCGCGAACTCGGGCGCCTCGTCGTCCAGCGGCAGTTCGTCGTCCTCGCCGGCGGCGCGGCTCGGATCCGGCACTTCGAAGCCGACGGGGACCGACAGGTCCAGCAGGCCGGCGGCCTTCATCTCCTGCGCGCCCGGCAGGTCGTACAGGCTGGCCAGGCCGAAATGCTCCAGGAAGCCGTCGGTCGTGCCATAGGTCACCGGCCGCCCCGCCGTGCGCCGCCGCCCGCGCAGCCGCACGAACCCCATCTCCAGCAGCAGGTCCAGCGTGCCCTTGGAGAGGGAGACGCCGCGCACGCTCTCGATCTCGGCGCGGGTCACCGGCTGGTGGTAGGCGATGATGGCCAGGGTCTCCAGCGCGGCCTTGGACAGGCGGCGCGGCTCCTCGCGCTCCTCGGTCATCATGAAGGCCAGGTCGGGCGCGGTGCGGAAGCGCCAGCGGTCGGCCACGCACTCCAGCTCCACGCCCCGCCCCTCGTAGCGCGCCCTCAGCCCCGAAATGGCGCGCGCCACGTCCGCCCCCTCCGGCAGGCGCGACCCGATCTCGGCGGCGCTGAGCGGCCCGGCGGCGGCGAACAGCAGGGCCTCGACCCGGCGCTCGATCTCGGCCTCGTCGGGCGTGAATGCGAGACTCATTCTTTTCCGCTCATCCCCGCGAAAGCGGGGACCCAGTGATGTTGCGGAAAAGGCCTATCATGTCTTTCCGGAACAATGCGCGAGGCGGAACGAAACAAAAGAACTGGGTCCCCGCTTTCGCGGGGATGAGCGGAGCGTTGAACGATCACGGCGTCAGCTCCAGCGGCTGGCCCGCGCCGCGCCGCTTCAGATAGAGGTCCGCGAACGGCGCCGCCTGGCGGATGTCCATGGCTCCCTCCTTCACCAGCTCCAGTCCGGCGGACAGGGTCGAGGCGGTGTAGCTGGCCTGGCTCGGCCCTTCCTCGCCGCCATGCCGGGGCGCCACCTGGTCCAGCGGCGTCCAGTCCGCCAGCCGGGGCATGATCTCGCGCAGCCAGTCGCGCGCGGCCTCCAGCTGGAAGGCCTCGACCCGCTGGCCGGGCGTGTAGCGCCGCGCCTCCTCGCGTCGGCGCTGGGTCACATAGGCGCTCATCAGTTCATAGAGGCTGGCGTCGATGCGGTCGGACGGCACGATCACCGTGGCCTCGGGATCGCCGCGCGTGAACACGTCGCGCTTCAGCTGCGGCCGGGCGGTCAGCGCCTCGGCCGCCCTGCGCATGGCCTCCAGCTTGCGCAGCCGGAAGGCCAGGGCGGCGGCCATCTCCTCGGCCGGCGGCTCCTCGGCCTTGGCCTTGTCCGCGCGCGGCAGCAGCAGGCGCGACTTCAGATAGGCCAGCCACGAGGCCATCACCAGATAGTCGGCCGCCAGGGCGAAGTTGCGCCGCCGCGCCTCGTGCACGAAGGCCAGATACTGTTCCGCCAGCTGGGTGATCGACAGCTTCAGCAGGTCCACCTTCTGCGTCCGCGCCAGGGCCAGCAGCACGTGCAGCGGCCCTTCGTAGCCGTCCAGGTCGACCACGAACGCCTCGCGCTCCTCGACCTCCTCGGCGTTGAAGTCCAGGTTCGGCTGAAACGCTTCAGACATGATCTCGGCCTATCGCGCTTCGCGCTGCATGAGGCCATCTTGCCTGGCCTATCGCGCTTCGCGCTACATGAGGCCGCGTCACGCCTGCGCCTCCCCGACATCCGGCCCCTTGGCGGCGTCGGTCTTGCCGGCCATGGCGTGGAAGAAGCGCGCGTGTTCGGCCACCGGGTCCAGCGGCTCCGGCGCCCGCACGATCCGGGCCAGGGCCGCCTCGGCGCGACGCCGCGACGCGCCCTTCAGCGGGCCGGCCGCCTCGGCCACCGCCCGCATCTCCCCCAGGTCGCCGTTGCAGTGCAGGACCACGTCGCAGCCCGCCTTCAGCGACCGATGCGCCCGCTCGCCCAGGCCGCCGTCCAACGCCTGCATCGACAGGTCGTCGGTCAGGATCAGGCCGGAGAAGCCCAGGTGTTCGCGCATCATCCGCACCGCCTTCCTCGACTGGGTCGCCGGCCGTTTCGGGTCGATGGCGTCAAAGACGATATGCGCCGTCATCGCCATCGGCATGTCCGACAGGGCCTTGAACGGCGCGAAGTCCCAACCGTCCAGCGTCTCGAAATCCGCATGGACGACCGGCAGGGCCTTGTGGCTGTCGGCGAAGGCGCGGCCGTGGCCGGGCATGTGCTTGAGGCAGGGCAGGACCCCGCCCGCCAGCAGCCCCTCCGCCGCCGCCCGCCCGATCAGCGCCACCGTCTGCGGGTCACGCCCATAGGCGCGGTCGCCGATGATGTCGTGGGCGCCGGGGACGGGCGTGTCCAGCACCGGCAGCAGGTCCACGCTGATCCCGACCTCGCGCAGGTCATGGGCCGTCAGCCGCGCGCCCAGCCGCGCCAGTTCCCGCGCCCGCATCGGATCGTTGGCCGCCTTCAGATAGGCGTCGCCGGGTGGATACTTGGGCCAGTGCGGCGGCCCCATCCGCTGCACCCGCCCGCCCTCCTGGTCGATCAGGATGGGCGCGTCGGGATCGCCGACGACGGCGCGCATCTCATCGGTCAGGGCGCGGACCTGGTCCGGATCGTCGATGTTGCGCCGGAACAGGACGAAGCCCCACGGGCGCGCCTCGGCGAAGAAGGCCTTCTCCGCCTCCGTCAGCCGATGGCCGGCGCAGCCGTAGATGGCCGCGCTGGTCACCGAACGATGCAGTCCCGGCCGGCGGCCTTCAGCGCGTTGCAGAAGGCGACCGCCCGCTCCCGGCTCAGGCCCGAGAAGGTGGTGCGATAGAGCGTCGAGCCGGCGGAGGAGGTCACCTCCGTCACCCGCTTCTCGGCGCCCCGCGCGAACTCGGGGAAACGGCCGGCGACGGCGGCGTATTCCCGGTCGGCGATGGCGGTCGAGGAGAAGGCGCCGATCTGCAC
>JAEWDF010000083.1 GCA_023390245.1 Pseudomonadota bacterium | reverse complement strand
GTCCAGCCCTGAGGCGGCCCCCCCGCCGGCTTCTGCGGCCACCCAGCCCGCGCCTGAGCCGCAGGTCCGCACCGAACCGCTGGTGATCGTGCCGCAGGGGCCCGCGCCCACGCCGTCGCGGCGAGAGACGAGCGCCGATCCCGACGCGCCGATCGTCACCCGGCCGCAATCGCTGGATTGAGTCTCACGGGGCTCAGGCCGTGCGGATGATCCCGCCCGAGGCCTGAACCGGCCAGGGCGTCAGCCGCCCGCCGGCGCAGGGACCGCCCTGGCATTCGCCGGTCAGCGGCTCGAACACCGCGCCGTGCCAGCCGCACAGGATCAGCGAGGCGTCCGGCGTCAGGTAGCGGTCCAACTCGATCGCCAGCGGAAAGCCGGCGTGCGGGCAGCGGTCGACCCAACCGGCGACGCGCCCGTCCTTGCGGACGACAAAGCCGTGGAAGAAGGCCTCTCCGATCTGGAGCACGAAGCCGCGCGAGCCGGGGTCGGCGATGTCCGCTTCGGCGCACAGGGCCACGCCCGGCGGCGTCTTCCAGACCCGCTTGCGCTCGGCGGGTTCGGCCGGGGCGTCCGTCAAACCCGCTCGGCCTTCAGGGGACGCGACAGCAGGGCCTCCATGGCGCCGTCCACGGTCGTCTCTCCGGCCAGCAGGGCGGCGGTGACCTCCGCAATCGGCATCTCCACGCCCAGGCGCGCGGCCAGTTCGCGCACGGCCGGCGCGCTCTCGTAGCCTTCGGCCACCGACCGCTTGCCCGCCAGCGCCTGCTCCACCGTCTGACCCTGGCCCAGCGCCAGGCCCAGGCTCATGTTGCGCGACTGCGGGCTGGAGCAGGTCAACACCAGGTCGCCCAGGCCGCACAGGCCCGCCACCGTCTCCGGCTGGCCGCCCAGGGCGACGCACAGCCGCGTCATCTCGGCGAAGCCGCGCGTGATGACGGCCGCATGGGCGCTGCGGCCCAGCTGGCGGCCCTCGACCACGCCGCAGGCGATGGCCAGCACGTTCTTCAGCGCGCCGCCCGCCTCGGCCCCGATCAGGTCGTCGGCCAGGTAAGGGCGGAAGTTCGGCCCCGACAGGGTGGTGAGCAGCGCCTGGCCCAGCGCCGGATCGGCGCAGGCCAGCGTCACCGCCGAAGGCAGGCCGCGCGACACCTCGGCCGCGAAGCTGGGACCCGACAGCACCGCCGCCCGCGCCTGGGGCAGGGTCTCGGCCAGCACCTCGGTCATCAGCTTCAGCGAACCGCGCTCGATGCCCTTGGCGCACAGCACGATGGGCACGCCGGCCCGCGCGTGGGGGGCGAAGGCGGTCAGGGCGCCGCGCATGTGCTGGGCCGGCGGCACGGCCAGGATCAGGTCGCAGCCGGCCAGGTCCGCCAGGTCGGCGGTGGCGCGGATCGCCGGCTCCAGCTCCACGCCCGGCAGGAAGGCCTCGTTGACGCGGCGGGCGGCGATGCTGTCGACCACCTCGGGCTCGCGCGCCTGCAGCACGACCTCCAGCCCCGCCCGCGCGCACACCTGCGCCAGGGCCGTGCCCCAGGCGCCTGCGCCGATCACTCCTGCCGTGCGGAAATCCATGGGCCCTCCCAAGCCTCTGTTGATCTCAGGCCTTCGCGCCCTTGCGGCCCGGCCGATGCGAAGGATCGGCCAAGGCGCGCGCTTCGTCCAGCGGCCATCGCGGCCGCGCCGCGACATCGATGTCGCTGGTCAGGCCCAACGCCAGCCGTTCGGCCCCCGCCAGGGCGATCATCGCCGCATTGTCGGTGCAATAGGCCATCGGCGGCGCCAGGAAGGCGAAACCTTGCCGGACGGCCGTCTCCTCCAGCACGCGCCGGATGGTCTTGTTGGCCGCCACGCCGCCCGCAACCACGAACAGTCTGTGAGGCTGATGCGCCGCATAGTCGACCATGGCCCGCTCGGACCGCTCGGCCAGTTGGCGGGCGATGGCGCTCTGCACGGCGTCGGCCAGGTCGGCCTTGTCCTGTTCGGTCTCGCACCTCTGGGCGACGCGGAACGCGGCGGTCTTCAGGCCCGAGAAGGAGAAGTCGCAGTCCTTGCGGCCCAGGAGCGCGCGGGGCAGGTCGATGCGCGAGCCGTCGCCTCGTTCCGCCAGCCGCTCCAGCGCCGGCCCGCCCGGATAGCCCAGGCCCAGGGCCTTGGCGATCTTGTCGAAGGCCTCTCCCGCCGCGTCGTCGATGGTGGCGCCGATGCGGCTCATGTCGCCGATCCCGCGCACCTCCAGGATCTGGCAATGCCCGCCCGACACCAGCAGCAGCAGGAAGGGATAGGCGACCTCCGCCCCCAGCCGGGCCGACACCGCGTGCCCCTCCAGGTGGTTGACCGCCACCAGCGGCAGGCCGCGCGCCAGGCTGACCGCCTTGCCGTAGCTGAGGCCGACCATCACCCCGCCGACCAGGCCCGGCCCCGCCGTCGCCGCCACGCCGTCCAGCGCCCCATAGTCCAGCCCGGCCTCGGCCATGGCCCGGCGGGCGACGCCGTCGATCATCTCCACATGGCTGCGGGCCGCGATTTCAGGCACCACGCCGCCATAGGCCGCATGGTCGTCGATCTGGCTGTGCACCACCGAGGACAGCACCTCCGCGCGCCCACCCGTCAGCCGCACGACCGAGGCGGCCGTCTCGTCGCAGCTGGTCTCCAGCCCCAGAACCGTCAGGGCTTGGACATCCGGTCCGGTTGCCGCCCGGGCGTCGCTGCTATAGTCGGCGGTCAACTCCATCCGGGCGAGGTAGCGACCCCGCCGCCCGCGCGCAATGACCGACAGGCGTCCATGAACCTTCCCTTCCGCATCGGCACCCGGCGCTCGCGGCTGGCGCTGGCCCAGTCCGGCATGATGCAGCGCGCCATCGCCGCCGCCCTGGACGTGGCCGCCGACCGCGTCGAGCTGGTCGAGATCGTCACCACCGGCGACCGGGTTCAGGACCGCCGCCTGCTGGAGATCGGCGGCAAGGCCCTGTTCACCAAGGAGATCGAGGAGGCCCTGCTGGCCGGCCGCATCGACGCCGCCGTTCATTCGATGAAGGACGTGCCGGCCGAACAGCCCGACGGCCTGTGCATCGCCGCCATCCCCGAGCGCGAGGACGCCCGCGACGCCTTCGTCAGCCGCGACTTCGCCCGGTTCGAGGACCTGCCGATCGGCGCCCGTCTGGGCACCGCCAGCCTGCGCCGCCAGGCCCAGGCCCTGGCCCTGCGCCCCGACCTGAAGATCGAGATGCTGCGCGGCAACGTCGACACCCGTCTGCGCCGCGCCGCCGACGGCGATTTCGACGCCATCCTGCTGGCGACGGCCGGGCTGAACCGGCTGGGCCTGTCGGAGGCGATCCGAGAGACCCTGTCGCTGGACGCCTTCCTGCCGGCGCCGGGGCAGGGGGCGCTGGCCATCCAGACGCGGGCGGCCGACGCCGACGCGCCCTGGACCGCCGTGTTGAATCACGCCGACACCGCCTTGGCGGTCGAGGCCGAGCGCGGCGCCATGCTGACGCTTGAAGGCTCGTGCCGCACCGCCGTCGGCGCCCATGCGGTGGTGGAGGAGGGCGTGCTGCGCCTGACCACGGAAATGCTCAGTCCTGACGGCGCCGCCCGCTGGCGCCGCGTCGGCGACCTTGCGGAGGCGACGCCGGAGGGGGCCCGCGATCTCGGCCTGCGCCTGGGCGGCCAGGTGCGCGACGCCGCCGGCGACCAGCAGGTCGATCCCGCGACGCTGGACGGATGAGCCGCCCCGCGCGCGTCTGGGTGACCCGGGCCCAGCCCGGGGCGGACCGCACCGCCGAGCGTCTGCGCGCCCTGGCCATGGAGCCGCTGGTGCGGCCGCTGCTCGCCATCCAGCCGCTGTCGCCGGCCCTGCCGGACCTGGACCGATTCTCGGCCCTGGCCTTCACCAGCATCAACGGCGTCGAGGCCTTCGCCCGCCTGACCGCCCGGCGCGACCGCCCGGTCTTCGCCGTCGGCGACGCCACGGCCCGGGCGGCGCGCGAGGCCGATTTCGGGCCGGTGGTCTCGGCCGACGGCGATCTGGGCGCGCTGGCGCGCCGGCTGGCGGAGGCGGCGACCGGCCCCGTCCTGGCGCTCACGGCCGAGA
>JAEWDF010000064.1 GCA_023390245.1 Pseudomonadota bacterium | reverse complement strand
CCATGGTGAAGACGTCGCGCATGATGCCGCCCACGCCGGTCGCCGCGCCCTGGTAGGGCTCGATGTAGGAGGGGTGGTTGTGGCTCTCCATCTTGAAGATGCAGGCGTCGCCGTCGTCGATGTCGATCACGCCCGCGTTCTCGCCCGGCCCGCAGATGACGCGCTCGCCGGTGGTCGGGAACTTGCCCAGGTGAATCTTCGACGACTTGTAGGAGCAGTGCTCGGACCACATGACCGAGAAGACGCCCAGTTCGACCTGGTTCGGCTCGCGGCCCAGGCGGTCGAGGACGACCTGGTATTCGTTCGGGGCCAGGCCGTATTCGGCGGCCAGATCGGCCATCGACTTGGCGGGGGTCTTGTGGGGAGCGCTCATGGGCCGGGCTTCTAGCCGCTCTATAAGCGATAGGCTATATTCCAGAGAGGAGTTTGAGGTTTCGGGAACATCGGCGGCGGCGGGCGATTGTCTTGAGGCGATCCGAGGAGAGACGCCCATGACCGACACCCCCATCGATCCCGCCGCGACGCCCGAGGACGAGGACGCGCCCGACATCGCCGCGGACGACGCCGGCGCCTCGGGCCTGGCCGAGCAGGCGCAGAAGGCCGCCTGGGGCGAACCGGGCGGACAAGGGGAGGACGCCTGATGCCCCGGGCCTCCAGCCTCACCGCCCCGACGCCGGCCGATCATCAGCAGATGAACCGCTCCAACGATCCCGAGATCACGGCGGCGCTGGACGAGATCGCGCCCGAGGCGGCGATGGACAGCCGGCGCGAGCGCCTGGCGGGCTCCGCCGTTGGCGTGGGCAGCGTCGGCTTCGACGAGAACGGCGCCTTCGACGTCGGCGCCGGGGGAGGGGATCCCCAGGACGCCCCGATCACCGACGATCCGCCCAGGCCCTAGAGCCTGATCCGCTTGAGTTGAAGCGCTTCGCGCTTCGACGATGCGGTGAATCAGGCCCTAGGTCCAAGCTGGACCTTGATTCACGGCTTCAGCGGAATCGCGAAGCGATTCCTCCTCAACCGATCAAGGTCTAGGCGGCGCGCTCGACGCCCGGTCTCAGGCGGAAGGTCAGCAGCACGCCGCCCAGCAGCAGGGCGATCGCGCCGCCCAGCGCCGCGAAGGCGACGGCGGGCTGGTCGGGCTGTTCGGCGACGAAGGCGCCCAGCAGGCCCCAAGCGGCGGGCAGGGGATAGGCCAGCGTCCTCAGCAGGGCCGTGACCGCCAACGCCGCCAGCACGATGACGACGATGGCCAGTATCGCCCAGGCGGCTGGCGACGGCGTCTGCGGCAGGCGATCCAGCGCCGTGGCGGCGGTGATCAGGTTCAGCGGCGCCGCTACGGTCAGCCAGCCGGCCAATGCGGCCAGCGGCCAGACCACCAGCCAGCGATCCCGTTCGGCCCGGCCCAGGCCCCGAACGGTCGCCGCTTCCAGCAGCAGCGGGATCAGCAGCGCCAGCAGGGACGCGAAGATGACCGCCACGCTGGCGGCCTGCAGGTTCATGGCCGCCATCACGATCCAGAAGCCGACGCCGAAGAAGGCGACCGCCGACGGCCAGCCCAGGCGGTTGATCAGCCGGCTTTCGCCCGTCTGCGGCAGGGCCTGACGGACGGCGTAGGCCAGGATTCCCAGATAGATCAGGCCCCAGATGGAAAAGGCGTAGCCAGCGACGCGCAGGGTCCGATCGCCCTGGGCGGCGAACTCGGCCTGGCTGAGACCGAAGCCGGCGAGGGTCTGCACGACGGGCGTGATCACGGCGAAGGCCGCGGCGGCCAGCACGACCAGGCGGCGGGTGCGCTGCGCCGGCGTGGGACGGAGAATCGAGGACATGGCGGCTCCAAGCTTCGCAATCGGAATCACCATTACGCGCCAGGCGGGTGCGGGTTCACCGGACGCGGCGGTTGCGTCGGGCGCGGGCGCGGGCATGATGCCGGCATGATCCGTCCCCGCGTCCTCTATCGCGCCCTATGGACCGCCTGCATGGCGGCCGTCGGCGGCTGGACCCACGCCCAGGACCGGACATCGGGGCCGCCGCCGGATCGCCCGCCGCCCGCGTCCCTCGGCGGAGCGTCCGTGCAGTTGGAGGCCGACAGCTGGCGTCGGGTCCAGCAGGCCCTGACGCCCGAACAGCAGGCGGCGGAGGTGCGCGGCTTCCTGCGCCTCCTGGCCTGGAGCGGCGGGCGGCCCGTCTCGCCGGCGGTCGATGCGCGCGACATCGCCTCGGGCCGGGCGGCGCCCTTGGACGATCCGACCGTGCTTCAGCGGCCGCAGGCGCATGAACTGACGGTGACCGTCGACGGGCGCTTCTACACCTTCCGTCCGCTGTCGCGGGCCAGCGTGGAGCCCCTGCTGGCGAGATAGGCGTCGCTGCGGCGCAGGAACCCGGAGGTCGCGGCGCCAGTTGTTCGTGCATCGCAACCCCGGAGACGAGCCATGGCCGACGCCCCCAAGGAAACCCCGACCTTTCACACCGACGAGGTGGAGGCCAATCGCGCCATGGAGCAGGGCCTAGGCGTCGGCGAGCGCGAACTGGCGGCCCAGCGCGATCCCGGCGGCGTCAACACCGCCGACGAGGAGCCCGAAATGGAGAACGGCGTCTCGATCGAGGCTGGCGACGAGGAGCAATTGGACGAGAACGTCAGCGTCCAGGGGCTGGACAACGCCGGCTGACGGTCAAGCCGCGGCGTAGATGCTCTGGAACAGCACCGCGCCGTCGGCGGAACCCAGTTCGGCCTCGAAGGCGCGGTCGGGGTGGGGCATCATGCCCAGGACGTTGCCTCGCTCGTTCTGGAGCCCGGCGATGTCGTTGACTGAGCCGTTGGGATTGTCGACGTAGCGGAAGACGACCTGGCCCTGGCCCTCGATGCGCTTCAGGGTCTCCTCGTCGGCGAAGTAGTTTCCGTCGCCGTTGCCCTGGGTCATGACCACCTCGCGCCGGCCCTGATAGCCGGCGGTGAAGCGGGTCTGGCCATTGGCGACGGTCAGGCTGACGGGCTTGCAGACGTACTTCAGCCCCTTGTTGCGCAGCAGGGCGCCGGGCAGCATCCCGGCCTCGCACAGGATCTGGAAGCCGTTGCAGACGCCCACCACGGCCACGCCGTCGTCGGCCGCCTTCTTCACCGCCTGCATCACGGGGGACAGGGCCGCCATGGCGCCGCAGCGCAGGTAGTCGCCGTAGGAGAAGCCGCCAGGAATGACGATCAGGTCCAGACCGCTGGGCAGCTCGGTCTCGGCGTGCCAGACCATCTTCACCGGTTCGCCGGTGGAGCGTTCGACGGCGACCTTGCAGTCGCGATCGCAGTTGGAACCGGGGAAGACGATGACGGCGGCGCTCATGGCGCGGGCGTCTAGCACCCTTTGGCTGGAATGTCAGGCCGGAGATGGACCGGGTCGGAAACGGCGGAAGCGCCCGGTCGGCCATGGCCTGGGCCACCGACAGCAGGCTGCGCCTCCGTTCCGGATCGGGAATGCGGCGGAAGGCGTCCAGCAGGGCGTCGGCCTTCCACAGCGGCGGCTGGGCCTCGCCGGCGCGCGCGGGTTCGAGAAGGACCGAGTCCCGGGCGCGACGACCGGAACGCTCAGGCCGCCGGGGCGCTCCGCCGGCCCGTCGCCGCCGCGATCGCCCAGATCAGGAAGCCGCCCAGCGACAGGGCGACGCCGACCCAGGCGGTGGAGGTCCAGCCGAAACCGGCGGCGATGGCCAAGCCGCCCAGGAAGGGACCCAGCGCGTTGGCGGTGTTGAAGGCCGAATGGTTCAGGGCGGCCGCCAGCGTCTGGGCGTCGCCCGCCACGTCCATCAGCCGGGTCTGCAGGATCGAGCCCAGGCCGCCGCCGCCGCCGATCAGGAAGACCGCGCCCATTATGGCCCACAGGTTGGAGGCGGCGAACGGATAGAGGGCCAGGGCCGCCGCGCTCCACAGCAGCAGGCCGCCGGCGGCTTTGAAGCCCACGTGGTCGGCGGCCCAGGCGCCCAGCAGGTTGCCCATGAACATGCCGACGCCGAATACGGCGAAGACCCAGGGCATGACTTCCGGTCCGGCGCCGGTCACCGCCCGCAGCGTCGAGGCCAGGAAGGCGTAGACCGCGAACATGCCGCCGAAGCCGACCGCGCCGACCCCCAGCGTCAGCCACACCTGGCCGCGCCTCAGGGCGCCCAGCTCCCGCAGGGGGCTGGCTTCGGCCTGGGCCGGATCGCGCGGCGCGAGCAGGGCGACCAGAGCCATGGTGGCGACCGCCAGCAGCCCGACGATGGCGAAGGTCCAGCGCCAGCCGTGAGCGTGGCTGACGACATTGACCACGGGCACGCCCAGCACGGTGCCGACCGTCAGCCCCATCAGCAGGGTCGAGACCGCCCGCGTGCGGAAATGCGGCGGGGCGACCGAGGCCGCGACCAGCGCCGCCACCCCGAAATAGGCGCCGTGCGGCAGGCCGCTGAGGAAACGGAAGACCAGCATCCAGCCATAGGTCGGCGCGAGCGCGCTGAGGACGTTCCCGACCGCGAACAGGCCCATGCAGCCCATCAGCAGCGCCCAGCGCGGCAGGCGCGCGCCCAGCACGGCCAGGATCGGCGCGCCGACCACCACCCCGGCGGCGTAGGCGCTGATGACATGGCCGGCGGTCGGCTCGTCCACGCCCAGGCCGGCGGCGAAGTCCGGCAGGATGCTCATGGCCGCGAACTCGGTCACGCCGATGGCGAAGCCGCCCACGGCCAGGGCGGCCAGGACCAGGGCGATGCGCCCGGCGGAAAGGCGCGGCGGGGCGGCATCCGCGCAGGCGGCGACGTCGCAAGTGACCATGGAGGACTTGTCCGGGGAGGGATGTTGCGCCGCAACATAGGTGTCCTCCCCGAAGCTTCAACCGATCATCGGTGATCGACGATCACATAGGATTTCGGCGGTCAGCCCTGGCCCGGGACTTCGTAGGTCGCGGTGATCGAAGCCTTCGCCAGAGTGTGGAAATGCAGGTTGAAGCCGAACACGGCGCCAGAATCGTCGGGCGTCACCTCCAGCCGGTCCACGTCCACGGCGAAGACGGTGAAGATGTAGCGGTGCGGGCCGTGGCCGGGAGGCGGGGCGGCGCCGCCGAAGCCCGGCTCGCCATAGTCGGTGCGGCCCTGGACGGCCCCCTGGGGCAGGCCGCCTCGGCCCGACCCGGCGCCGGTCGGCAGTTCGGCTGCATCCGCCGGGAGATTGGCCACCGTCCAGTGCCAGAAGCCGGAGCCGGTCGGGGCGTCGGGATCGTAGCAGGTGACGGCGTAGCTTCGGGTCCCCTCGGGCGCGCCGGACCATTTCAGGTGCGGGGAGGTGTTCCCCTTGGCCTTGACCTGGGCGTCGGGCAGCACGCCGCCGTCCTGGATGTCGTTCGAGGCGAGGGTGAAAGCCATCGGCGTCTCTCCTTTTCGTGAACCGCCAGCCTAACGGGCCGGGGCGGCGACCGTTGCGCCCCGCCGATCGGTCACTAGCTTGGTTATGGTTATGGTCAAGCCGCGGAGGGGCTCATGCTTCAATCCCTCGTCGACAGGACGTTCAGAACGCGGTCGATCGCCGTGCGGCTTCCAGGCGGGCGAACGCTGCGGGCGGGGCCGGGAGAGCCCGAATTGACCGCCGTGGTCGAGGACGCCACGACCGCCCTGGCTATCGCCGCCAATCCCGACCTGAAGTTGGGCGAGGCCTATGTGGCCGGAACATTCCGGGTCGAGGGCGGGAGCCTCTACGACTTCCTGGAGCTGACGGCCTCGCAGCTGGCGAAGCGGCCCCGGCCTCTGGGGCCTGGCTGGCGCCTCCGGCGGGCGCTGGAGCAGGCCAACGACCGCGCCCACGCCCGGTCGAACGTGCACCATCACTATGACCTGACGGTCGATTTCTACCGCCTCTTCCTCGACGAGGACCTGCAATATTCCTGCGCGGTCTTCGAGCGGCCGGATGCGACGCTGGAACAGGCGCAGGTCGCCAAGAAGCGCCGGCTGATCGACAAGCTGGTCCTGGCCCCGGGGCAGCGGGCGCTGGACATCGGCTGTGGCTGGGGCGGCCTGGGCCTGTCCCTGGCCGAGCGCGGCGCGCGGGTCACCGGCGTCACCCTGTCGACCGAGCAGCACCGCACGGCGAACGCGCGCGCCGCGGCGCGCGGCCTAGCCGACCGGGCCGAATTCCGCCTCCAGGACTACCGCGACCTGACCGAGCCGTTCGACCGCATCGTCTCGGTGGGCATGTTCGAACATGTGGGCCAGCCGAATTACCAGGAGTATTTCGACACCGTCGCGCGGCTGCTGGCCGACGATGGGGTGGCGGTGATCCACTCCATCGGCCGCAAGGGAACGCCCAGCCGCACTCAGCCCTGGATCCGGAAATACATCTTCCCCGGCGGGTACATCCCGGCGCTGTCGGAGGTCATGCCGGCCATCGAGCGGTCAGGCCTGTGGATCACGGACATGGAGGTGCTGCGCCTGCATTACGCCGAGACGCTGCGGAACTGGCGCGAGCGTTTCCTAGCCCGGCGCGACGAAGCCTTGGCCATGTATGACGAACGCTTCTGCCGAATGTGGGAATTCTATCTCGCCGCCAGCGAGGTGGCCTTCCGCGAGCTGGGCCACATGGTCTTCCAGCTCCAGCTCACGAAGAAGCCGGACACTGTTCCGCTGTCCCGGGACTATCTGTGCTGACTGTCTCTCCTCCCCGTCGCATCGCGATGGGGAGGTGGCTCGGAGCGTAGCGGAGAGACGGAGGGGGTCTTTGGCTCCCCTCAAACGCCGGAGCGGCTCCAAGAACCCCTCCACCGCTTCGCGGTCCCCCTCCCCACGCTGTGGGGAGGAGAGGGACAACTTACGACGCCTCGATCCGGTAGCCTTCGATCACCGTGTTGGCGAGGAGCTGTTCGCACATCTTCTTCGCCTCGGCCTGCGGGTCTTCGGCGCCGGCCAAGTCGAACTCGATCAGCTTGCCGACGCGGGCGTTCGACACGCCCGTCCAGCCCAGGCCCTGCAGCGCGCCCTCGACGGCCTTGCCCTGAACGTCCAGCACGCCGGGCTTGAGGAAGACGTGAACCTTGACCTTGCTTGAAGCGGTTGTGGCCATCAGTGCAGTCCTCCCTGGATGACGGTCGGCATGCCCTTCATGATGCCCAGGCGACGCGCGACCTCGCTGTAGCTTTCGATGACGTTGCCCAGGTCGCGGCGGAAGCGGTCCTTGTCCAGCTTCTCGCCCGAGGCTGTGTCCCACAGGCGGCAGCTGTCAGGGCTGATCTCGTCGGCCAGGATGACGCGGGCGAAGTCGTTCTCCCAGATGCGGCCGAACTCGATCTTGAAGTCGACCAGGGTGATGCCGACGCCGGCGAACAGGCCCGACAGATAGTCGTTGACCCGCACCGTCATGGCCAGGATGTCGTCCAGCTCCTGGGTCGAGGCCCAATTGAAGGCGGTGATGTGCTCCTCGGTGACCATCGGATCGCCGAGTTCGTCCTTCTTGTAATAGAATTCGATGATCGAGCGCGGCAGCTGGGTGCCTTCCTCGATGCCCAGGCGCTGGCTGAGCGAGCCGGCGACGATGTTGCGGCACACCACTTCCAGCGGGATGATCTCGACCTCGCGGATCAGCTGCTCGCGCAGGTTCAGCCGCTTGATGAAATGGTTGGTCACGCCGATGCCGTTCAGGCGCGACATGATGAATTCGCTGATCTGGTTGTTGATGACGCCCTTGCCTTCCAGCGTCGCCTTCTTCTGGGCGTTGAAGGCGGTGGCGTCGTCCTTGAAGTACTGGATCAGGGTGCCGGGTTCGGGGCCCTCGTACAGGATCTTGGCCTTGCCTTCGTAGAGCTTCTTGCGCTTGGTGTTCATCGTCGCAACGTCCGTCGGGACGCCCTCCAGAAACAAAAATCGCGCGGCCAGAGCGGAGGGAGGAGTCCGGTCTCGGCGGCGCGTTTCGGAATCGGTCGGGCTGGGATATCTCGTTCGGCGTCTCCCTTAGCCGAAGCCGGCCGGCGAGACAAATGAGGCGCGTTCGAGATCGCCTGGGGACAGCCGCCGCCGGGCGGCGGAAGTCAGGTTGCGTTCAGGCGCGGGGGAGAATAGACGGCGCAAGCCCCGGCGCTTTTCAGGGGCGGACGGAGCTTTGCTAAGCGCATGACCACCTTCGACGATCGGGAACAGGCCTTCGAGGCCAAATTCGCCCTCGATCAGGAGCAGGAATTCAAGGCCACCGCCCGGCGCAACAAGATGCTGGGCCTGTGGGCGGCCGAGAAGATGGGCCTGTCCGCCGAGAGCGCGGAACAGTATGCGGCCGCGGTGGTGCGCGCCGATTTCGAACAGCCGGGCGACGAGGACGTGTTCCGCAAGGTCGCCGGCGACTTCAAGGGTTCGGGCCTGACGGTGTCCGACGGCGAGATTCGCACCAAGATGGACGAATTCGCCTCCATCGCCCGCGAACAGATCCGCGCCGGCGACTAAGCCGCCGACCTTCCGCTTAAAATGTCGAAAAGGCCGCACCCGGGGGAAAGTGCGGCCTTTTCTTCATCCGGGGACGTTGGGGGATGTCTCACCCGGCTGTGTGCGTCTCGCGCTCCTGAAGAACACGCCTCTGTCGGAAAGGTTCAGAGCGGGGGTCGAATTTTTCCGACGGCGGATTTAGCCGCCGAAAACCACGGTTCGGGGACCGTGCAGCAGGACTCGATCCTCCAGATGGCAGCGCACGGCGCGCGCCAGCACGCGCCGCTCGATATCGCGGCCCTTGCGGATCAGGTCCTCGGGCGTGTCATGGTGGCTGATGCGCTCGACATCCTGTTCGATGATCGGGCCTTCGTCCAGGTCGGCGGTGACGTAATGGGCCGTGGCCCCGATCACCTTCACGCCTCGCGCATGGGCCTGATGATAGGGCCGGGCGCCCTTGAAGCCGGGCAGGAAGGAGTGGTGGATGTTGATGCAGCGCCCCGCCAGCCGGCCAGCCAGGTCGTTCGATAGAACCTGCATGTAGCGGGCCAGGACCACCAGTTCGGTGTCGGTGTCCTCGATCAGGCGCAACAGGCCGGCCTCCTGCTCCGCCTTGGCGACGGGATCGCGGGAGTCCTTCAGCGGCAGGCAGTGGAACGGCAGGTCGCCCAGGTCGACGTGGCCGATCATCTCGCGCGGGTGGTTTGAGACGATCGCGGTGACCGTCATCGGCAACTCGCCGATGCGCCAGCGGTACAGCAGATCGGCCAGGCAGTGGTCGAAGCGGGACGTCAGCAGCATCACCCGGCGCGGCCCGGGCGACCGCAGCCGCCAGTCCATGCCGAAGCGTCGGCCCAGGTCGGCGAAGTCCGCCTCGACCTGTTCGGGCCGGTCGTCCGCCGCCAGATCGAACACCACCCGCATGAAGAAGGTCGCGGTCGCCGCATCGCCGAACTGCTGGGCGTCCGAGATGTTGGCGTCGCGCTGGAACAGGAAGGCGGACACCGCCGCGACGATGCCGTGGCGGTCGGGACAGGACAAGGTCAGGATCATTTCAGCGTCGGTGTTGGAAGGATCGTGCGGGATAAGGCCCTTGATCCACGCCTGCAAGCATGAAACGTCCCTATTCCTCCGGCGTCCAGGCCGGCGCGGGGCGACGGTAGCGTTCGCCCGGCCCGAGCAGCACGCCGTTGGCGCCGGCGATTCCCAGTTCCAGGCTTTCGGCGATGCGGCGCGCGCGCTCTATGAAGTGGTCGGCCGCCGCCGGAGGGCACAGGTCGCGCGTTGTCGCCTCGAACAGGTCGAGCCAGCGGTCGAAGTGGACCGCATCGACCGGCAGCGGCAGATGCTTGGGCATGGGCCGGCCCTGATAGACGCCGGTGGACAGGGCGACCGACGACCAGAACAGCTTCATCTGGGCCAGGTGAGGCCCCCAGTCGGCGATCCGCGCGTCGAAGACGGGGCCGATGAGCGGGTCCGCCCGCACCCGGCCGTAGAAGGCCTCGACCACGGCGTCGATCATGGCCTGGTCGATCCCGGTCTCATCCTGGATGCGGGCCGTCGCCGCCTGGCGGCGGGCGAAGCGCTCTTCGTCGGGACTAGGCGTCATGGAGCGTTCGACCGGCGCGGCCGGCGTCCCTCGGGTCAGCGCGCCGCCAGGCGCACCTCCACATTGTTGCGGGTGGCGTTGGAGTAGGGGCAGACTTGGTGGGCCTTCTGGATCAGGTCGCCGATCGTCGCCTGGTCCAGGCCGTGGTCGGTCACGGTCAGGTCGATGTCCAGGTTGAAGCCCTCGCCCCGGGTGTTCTTGCCGAAGCCGACGCCCGCGGTGACCTTGGTGTCCGGCGAGACGGGCGATCCCGCCTTGCCGCTGACCAGGCGCAGGGCGCCCAGGTAGCAGGCGGCGTAGCCTGTCGCGAAAAGCTGTTCGGGGTTGGTCCCGTCGCCGCCCTTGCCGCCCATTTCCTTAGGCGTCGACAGGCGGACGTCGATCTTGCTGTCGTCGGTGGTGGATCGGCCGTCCTCGCGACCGCCTCCGGACGCCGTGGCCTGGGCGCGATAAAGCACTTCCATCGGAGTTCTCCCTTGCCGTGAACCCCTCTCAGATGGGGCCGGCCCCGAGGATGCCAAGGGGCGTTGCATTCGCGCCCTAGCACAAAGGGGGCGAGGCGGGCTAAAGCAACCGGGAACGCGTCCGGGGGGCGCGGTGTGCGGAGTTGGCGGTGAAGATAGCCGAGCGCTGGTTCGTATGGGCGGGAATGGCCCTGCTGGCCGCAATCGCCCTGGCCGGGCTGGTGGTCGCCGTCTATGCGGCCTGGCTGTTCCACGACCTGCCGGACGCCTCCGAGCTGGCCGATTACCGTCCGCCGACCGCGACTCGCGTCTACGCCGGGGACGGAACCCTGATCGGGGAATTCTCGGACGAGCGGCGGATCTACGTCTCCTACGACCAGATTCCGACGACGGTGATCCAGGCCTTCCTGGCCGCTGAGGACCGCAACTTCTTCCAGCACGGCGGCATCGACGTGTCCGGCATCGGTCGGGCGACGCTGAAGAATGTGTTCAACGTGATCTCCGGTCGCCGTCTGGAAGGCGGATCGACCATCACCCAGCAGGTCGCCAAGAACATCCTGCTGACCAGCGAATCGAGCCTGAACCGCAAGCTGAAGGAAGCCATCCTGGCCAGCCGCCTGGAGGCGACCCTGTCCAAGGAGCAGATCCTCGAGCTTTATCTGAACGAGATCTTCCTGGGCTATCGCTCGTTCGGCATCGCCTCGGCGGCGTACAACTATTTCGGCAAGTCGCTGGGCCAGCTGACGCCGGACGAAGCGGCCTTCCTGGCGGCCCTGCCCAAGGGACCGAACAACTATCATCCCAAGCGCCATCCGGGCGCCGCCAAGGGTCGGCGCGACTGGGTGCTGGGCGAGATGGAGCAGAACGGCTGGCTGACCGAGGCGCAGCTGACCGAGGCGCGCGCCCGGCCATTGGCGACCCGCAACGCGCCGCAACGCGCCGACTACCAGGACGCCGACTTCTTCGTGGAGGAGGCGCGCCGCCAGGCCAGCGCCAATCCGCGCTTCGGCGAGCAGTTGCGCGCCGGCGGCTTCTACATGCGCACGACCCTGGATCCGACGCTGCAGACGGCGGCCCGCCAGGCGCTGATGCAGGGACTGGAGAACTACGACCGCCGGCACGGCTGGCGCGGCGCCTGGGGCACGACGGACTTCGCCGAGGGCTGGCAGGCCGAGGCCCTGCGCCAGCAGAAGACCCCGCCCGAGCGGCGCGGCTGGCAGGCCGCCGCCGTCGACAGCGTCAGCGGCAATACGGTGCGCATCCGCACTGCCCGCGACGATGCGCGCGGGACCCTGCTGGCGGCCGACGCCGCCTGGGCCAACGCCAACCGGCCGCTGAAGCGCGGCGACCTGATCTTCGTCGAGGAGCGGAACGGCCAGTACGCCCTGAAGCAGACGCCGCGCGTCAACGGCGCCCTGGTGGCGATCGAGCCGCAGTCCGGCCGCGTGCTGGCGATGGTGGGGGGCTATTCCTACGCCCTGTCCAGCTTCAACCGCGCGACCCAGGCCAAGCGCCAGCCGGGCTCGGCGTTCAAGCCGATCGTCTACGCCACGGCGCTGGAAGGCGACTTCACCCCGGCCTCGATCGTGCTGGATGCGCCGATCAGCTTCGCCGGCGGGCCCAACGGCCAGCGCTGGTCGCCCGAGAACTACAGCCGGCAGTACTATGGTCCGCAGACGCTGCGGCGCGGACTGGAGCTGTCGCGCAACGTCATGACGGTGCGGCTGGCCCAGCAGGTCGGCATGAAGAAGATCGTCGACCAGGCTGACCGCATGGGCGTGCCGGGCATGACGCCGAACCTGTCGGTGTCGCTCGGCGCCGGCGAGGTGACGCCGCTGAACCTGACCGCCGCCTACGCCGCCTTCGTCAACGGCGGGCGGCGGGTGACGCCCTATCTGATCGACTATGTCCAGGATCGCGAGGGCGAGACCATCTTCCGCGCCGACGGCCGCAATTGCCGCGAATGCGGACGCGGCTTCTCGGGCCAGGAATCGCCGCGGCTGCAACCACGCGGGACTCAGGTGCTGGATCCGATCACCGCCTATCAGATGAGCTCGATGCTGGAAGGCGTGGTCCAGCGCGGCACCGCCGCGAGCGCGCGCGGCCTGGGCCAGTGGATCGGCGGCAAGACCGGCACCACCAACGAATACCGTTCGGCCTGGTTCGTCGGCTTCACCACCGACATCGTCGTGGGCGTCTTCGTCGGCTTCGACGATAACCGTTCGCTGGGATCGGGCGAGACGGGCGCCGCGGCCGCCCTTCCGGTGTTCACCGACTTCATGCAGGCGGCCTTGAAGGAGCGGCCCGCCCGTCCGTTCGTGCGGCCGAAGAATGCGGTCTTCCGCGTGGTCAACGGCATCGAGGAGGCGTTCCGTCCTGGCACCGAGCGCCAAGTCCCGGCGCCGGCGCCGGAGCCGACGATCCCCGAAGGACCGCAGAACTACTACGATGTCCTTCGTCGCGAGCAGGAGGCCGCCGCCGTCGCCGCCGGGACCCCGCCGCCGGTCAGCGCCCCGCCGCCGCCGAAACGGGAGCCGGCCGAGGACCTGAGCGGCCTGTACTAAGGCAGGTCGAGTCCTCCCGGACTCCGGACGAACGAAAGGGCCGCCGCGGACGGAGGCGGCGGCCTTTCGCCTTCGGGGAGACTTGTGGGGGTCAGGCGGAGCGGCGCCGGGGCGCGGGCGCCGCTTCGACCGCCTCGGCCTCGGACAGGGCGGTGTTCATCGCCAGGCGCAGGCGCTCCGGCTTGATCGGCTTCTCCACCACGGCGGCCATGCCGATCGACAGATAGCGTCGGGCGTCGTCCGGGTCGGCGTTGGCGGTCAGGGCGACG
Source organism: Pseudomonadota bacterium (assembly GCA_023390245.1). Classification (GTDB taxonomy): domain Bacteria; phylum Pseudomonadota; class Alphaproteobacteria; order Caulobacterales; family Caulobacteraceae; genus Brevundimonas. The sequence continues at coordinate 68,885 of JAEWDF010000064.1, read as the reverse complement.
ATCGGAATGGACGCGGCCGGGCCGGTCAGCGCGCGGATGGCCTGGGTGGCCTGGACGCCGTCCATGCGCGGCATCTTGATGTCCATCAGCACCAGGTCGAAGCGGCCGTCCTGGACGGCCTGGACGGCTTCCAGACCGTCCTCGGCCAGTTCGGAGGTGCAGCCGAACATCTCGCACAGGGCCTGGGCCACGACGCGGTTGGTCGCATTGTCGTCGACGATCAGGATGTGGGGCGCGGCCTGCAGGGCGAGGTCGACCATCTCCGTCACGTTCGAGGCGATCTCCGGGTCGACGGCGGCGCGGGGCGCGGCGATATCGAAGGCGAGGGTGGCGCCCTGGCCCTTGTTGTTCTCGGCCCAGATGCGACCGTTCATGCGCTCGATCACCTGGCGGCAGATCGAAAGGCCCAGGCCCACGTCCTCCAGCCCGCTTTCCTGCGCGAAGGGTTCGAAAACGGAGTCGATGCGGTCGGGATCGATGCCCGGACCGTCGTCGCGCACGCGGGCCTCGAGCCGGACGGTCTCGCCCTCGGCCCAGGCCTTCAGCCCGACTTCCACCATGCCGCTGCGGGCGTCCTTCAGGGCGGCGCCGATCAGATGGGCGAAGACCTGCTTCAGGCGAGCGCCGTCGATCAGGGCGGCCAATTCCGTGTCGCCTTCGTAGCTGGCCAGCAAGGTAACGCCGCTGTCGACGGCGCGGGGCTGCCACTGGGCCTGGATGTCGTCCATCAGGGCGCGCAGCGGCGTGGTCCCGGGCGTCAGTTCCAGTTCGCCGGCCTCGGCGCGTGAGAGATCCAGCGCATCCTGGAGAATGCGCAGCAGGGTTTCGGAGGAATCGACGATGGTCTGGACGTGAGCCTGGGCGGCGGCGGTCAGGGGCTGGCGGCGCAGCAGTTCGGCCACCGCCAGCACGCCGTTCATCGGGGTGCGCAACTCGTGGCTCATGACCGCCAGGAAGCGGCTCTTGTCGCGCGCGGCGGCCTGGGCCTGGACGCGGGTGTCGTTCAGCAGGGCGGCCTGTTCGGCCAGCGCCCGGTTCTGCTCGCGCTGGCGCTCGTTGATCGCCTGGAGCAGGGTCGCGGCGACGCCGACGCCGTGATAGCGGCCGTTGCGGGTGACGATGAAGCCGCGCAGAAGGGCGGCCGGGCCGCCCTTCAGGACGACTTCGCACGAGGCGTCCACGCAGACGCCGGCCTCGATCACCGCGGGCTCGGGATCCATGGCGAAGTGGATCGGGCGTTGGTCGTAGAGGGCGTGGCCGAGCGGGGCGGCCAGCTTCTGCAGGAAGGCGGCGCGTTCGACCAGGCCCACGGGGCGGTCGCCGTCGACGACGGGGATGACCAGGGTGTCGGGCTCGCGCTCGAAACGAGCGAAGACCTCCGCGCCAAGGGTTGACGGGGCGACCGGCTGCAGACGCTCGGAGAGGGTCTCGATCGTAGGCATACTGCCTGGAACTCCTTCACTCGCCGCCATCCTGGCCCAGAACCATTTGCGGAAACGTAAATGATGGCACCGGTGTCAGGTCGGGGGATTCAAGGCCTTGCCGGCGGCTTTTGCGTCCGTCCTCCGCCTGGTGTAGAAGGCCGGCCCGACCCCATCATGGTCCTCATCCCCCTTACGCATGCGCGCGGCCGCCGGCCGACCGCAGGTTCGTCATGAGCGCTTCCCAGGAAAAGACCCCCGTTTCGGCCCCCACGACCGCCCTCGTCCTGTTCTCGGGGGGGCAGGACAGCGCGACCTGCCTGGCCTGGGCGCTGGAGCGGTTCGGGCGGGTGGAGACGGTCGGTTTCGACTATGGCCAGCGCCATGCGGTGGAGATGCAGGCGCGTCAGGCGGTGCGCGACGGCATGGGCGCGGTCCTGCCCGCCTTCGCGGGCCGCCTGGGGCCGGACCACGTCGTCGACTTGACCGGTTACGGCCGCATCGCCGAGAGCGCGCTGACGGCGGATCGCAGGATCGAGATGGACGCGCGGGGGCTGCCGACGACCTTCGTGCCGGGTCGGAACCTGATCTTCTTGGTCGCGGCGGCGGCGCTGGCGGACCGGCGCGGTCTGGAGGTGTTGGTCGGCGGCATGTGCGAGACGGACTATTCCGGCTATCCCGACTGCCGCCATGAGACGATGGAGGCGATGGCGCGGGCGCTGTCGCTGGGCCTGGACAAGCCGGTGGTCATCGACACGCCGCTGATGTGGCTGACGAAGTCCGAGACGTGGGATCTGGCGCACCGGATCGGCGGCGACGCGCTGGTGGACCTGATCGTCGAGGACAGCCACACCTGCTACCTGGGCGACCGGACGCATCGGCACGCCTGGGGCTACGGCTGCGGCGCATGCCCGGCGTGCGACCTGCGCGCGGCCGGCCATGCGGAATGGGTCGCGTCGCGATGACCTATTCGGCCAAGGAAGTCTTCCTGACGGTGCAGGGCGAGGGCGGCCAGGCGGGGCGGCCCGCGGTCTTCCTGCGTTTCGCCGGCTGCAATCTGTGGAGCGGGCGTGAACAGGATCGGGCCGGGGCCGTCTGCACCTTCTGCGATACGGACTTCGTCGGCGTGGACGGCGACGGCGGCGGCAAGTTCGCCACGGCCGATCGGCTGGCCGACCATGTCGCGGCGATGTGGCGCGGCCGCCCGGGCGACCCGAAGCTGGTGGTGTGCACCGGCGGCGAGCCGCTGCTGCAACTGGACGGACCGCTGATCGCGGCGCTGCACGCGCGCGGCTTCGAGGTCGCTATCGAGTCGAACGGCACGATCGCTGCGCCAGAAGGGATCGACTGGATCTGCGTCAGCCCCAAGGCCGACGCCGAGGTGCTCCAGGCGCGGGGGCAGGAGCTGAAACTGGTCTATCCGCAGGCCCAGGCTCTACCCGAGCGGTTCGAGCATCTCGATTTCGAGCGGTTCTGGCTTCAGCCGATGGATGGTCCCGACCAGGCGGCCAACACCGCCGCCGCCATCGAATACTGCCTGACCCATCCCCAATGGCGCCTCAGCGTCCAGACCCACAAGTACATCGGCGTCCGCTAATGCCCGTCTTCGAGATCACCAAACAGGCGACCTTCGACGCCGCCCACCATTTCCCCAACGAGCCGGAAGGCAGCATCTATCGCCGCGTCCACGGCCATTCCTTCACGGTCGAGGCGACGGTGCGGTCCGAGGTGCTGGACGCCGAGCACGGATGGGTCGCGGACCTGGGCGCCCTGGACCGGGCGCTGAAGGCGGCGGCCGAGACGCTGGACCACGGCATGCTGAACGAGCATCCGGGACTGGAACTGCCCAGCCTGGAGAACCTGTGCCTGTGGTTCGCCGCCCGGCTGAAGCCGGAATGGCCGGGCCTGTGCCGCATCCAGGTGGCGCGGCCGACGATCAACGAGCGGTGCGTGCTGAGCCTCTGATCCGTAAGGCTAGGTCGATAGCCACTCGATCAGGGCCGCGTTGACGGCGTCGGGCTGTTCCAGGGTCGAGGCGTGGCCACACTCGGGAATGACGACCAGGCGGGCGTCCGGGATGGCGTCGGCCATTTCCCGCGACCGGTCGGGCGGGGTCAGCAGGTCGCGGTCGCCGACCAGGACCAGGGTCGGAACGCGGATGCCGGCCAGGTGCGGGCGGGAATCGATCCGACCCATGATGGCGCCCTGCTGGCGGGCGAAGTCGGCGGCGCCGATCGCCAGGCCCATGCGGACCTGGGCCTCGATAAGCCGCTTGTCCGCGCGATGGTCCGGATGGAGCAGGTTGGGCGCGATCTGGCGCAGCACGGCCTCGAGGTCTCCGGCCTCGGCGCGGGCGACCAGGGCGCGGCGCTGTTGCGACTGTTCGGCGGTGTCGGCGCGGGCGGCGGTGTCGAGGAGGGCCAGCTTCGCGACGCGCTCCGGCGCCTGACGCATGATCTCGAGCGCGACATAGCCGCCCATGGACAGTCCGCCCAGCGCGAAGCGGGGCGGGGCGTCGCGCAGGATGGCCGCGGCGATGGCGGCGATGGCGTCGCCTTCCAGGGTCGAGGCGACGGTGACCGGCCCTTGAAGCCACAACGCCGGAAGCTGGGGTGCGAACAGTTCGGCGGTGCAGGCCAGGCCGGGGATCAGGACGATGGGAGTCATGGGCTAGCAGCTCTTGCCCTGCCTCTGGCGCTGTTCGCAGCGCCGTTGCTCGCGTTCCCAGTCGCGCTGTTCGCGCTCGCGACGGGCGCGGGTTTCCTCGTCGGAGGTGGTGACGGCGTCGACGCCGGCGCCGACGACCGCGCCGGTCGCCTTGGCCGCGCCGCCGACCACGGCGGCGGTTCCGCCCACCACCGCGCCCGCAAGGCATCCCTGGAGCAGTGGCATCCCGCCCAGGGCCAAGCCCAGGGCGCCGATGCGAGCAAGGCGTTCGATCGTCATTCCGGTTCTCCGCGACAGAGGCAGGATGACCGGTAATGGTGAATGGAGGCTGACTTCAGGCGGGGCGGCGCGGCAGCAGCCTGCGCCGCTGGCGCGCGATGGCCAGCGGTGTTCCGTCCGCGCCCCAGGCCATGGCCTCGTCCACCGTCCAGCCGCCGCCCAGGTCCAGCATGCGGAATTCGAAGAAGGCCCAGCCGTCCGGCGCCGTCTCCGGCGTCGGATCGGTCAGGATGTCGATGCGGAAGTCCACCGTCGTCATGGGCGCGGGATCGCGGCTGGCCGTCCAGGCGGGCGGATAGAGGGCGTCCAGCAGGTAGCACAGGCCCGCCTCGTCCAGCGGACGGGCGCCGGCCAGACGCATCCAGAGGCGCTCCACCGCCGGCTTGCCCGCATTGCCGCCCAGGATGTTGGGGCCGCCGTCGAAGCGGTATTCGACGTGGCGAGAGAAGTGCGGCGACATCGGGCCGGAAAGTCCCGCCCCGGGATCGAGCCTATCAAGCGCCGGAGGCGGCTGTCTCAGGGGCCGGAGCAGCGGAGTCTCGGCGTCCAGGCCGTAGGTGGCGGCGGCGTGATGGGTCAGGCGGTCGCCCTGTCCGGCCTCAAGGGCGGCGTAGAGGACGTTGCGGCCGCCGCGCAGCAGGCGAGGCCGGAAGACCAGCGGTTCGCCGAAGGCGGCGGCCGACAGATACTGGACCGACAGGGTGCGAAGCGGCGCGGTCAGGGCCAGCCCCCGGCGCATCGCCTGGGCGCAGAGCGCCGCCAGCAGGCCGCCGAAGGGAAAGCCCTTCTCTGGCGGCAGGCTGTGCGGCCCGTTCGAAAAGGCGCCGTCGACGATGGCGGCCAGGGCGCCATCGTCGGTCGTGCGGAAGGCCAGGGCGTGGTCCAGGGCGGTCGTCATCTCGAATCCTCGGCGCCATCCTGCGTCGGGCGAAGAAGGGACGGAAGGCGCCGTTGCGCCTTCCGCCAGTCAAGGGATGCAGGAAACAGGGCGGGCCGGGAGGCGCGCCAGTTCGTTGCAATAAGAAACTGACTGACTGCGTTCTGATTGGCAACCCTTGTCAAAAGCCTGACGCGGCGTCACCTTCACCGCATGGGACGCACCGCCGACTACAGCCGCCAGAGCTGCTCCATCGCCGCCACCCTCGAGGTCATCGGCGATCCATGGACGCTGCTGGTCATTCGTGACGCCTTCAACGGGGTGACCCGGTTCGAGCAGTGGCAGGACAATCTGGGCGTGGCCCGCAACGTTCTGGCCGCGCGGCTGAAGAGCCTGGTGCAGCATGGGGTGCTGGAGTCGCGCCCCTATTCCGAACGTCCGCCGCGGAACGAATATGTCCTGACGGCGCGCGGCAAGGACCTGTACGGCGTCCTGGTGACCCTGCACGCCTGGGGCGCCAAGCACGTCTATGGCGACACCGACAGCGGCATCGACATGGTCCACAAGACCTGCGGCCACACCCTGAACCCCCGTATCGCCTGCAACTGTTGCGGCGAGATCGTCAGGCCGAGGGACATCCGCCTGACCCGCGCCGAGAACCGGCCGACGGTGGGCGAGGTGCTGCCGCCGAAGCAGGCGGCGTAGGCGTCGCCGGATGATGCTGCCGCTTTCTGGCGGCATGTCTGCTAAGGCGGAGCCATGTCCCGCTCCGAGCGCCTCCTCGATCTGCTGAACGCCCTGCGGCGGCGACGGCGGCCGGTCAGCGGGCGCGAGCTGGCCGAGGAGATGGGCGTCAGCCTGCGCACCCTCTATCGCGACATCGCCAGCCTGCAGGCGCAGGGCGCCACCATCGAGGGGGAGCCGGGGGTGGGCTATGTGCTGCGTCCCGGCTATCTGCTGCCGCCGCTGATGTTCCCGCCCGAGGAGATCGAGGCGCTGGCGCTGGGCTCGCGCTGGGTGGCGGAACGGGCGGACCCGCGTCTTCGCGAGGCGGCGCTGGCGGCCCTGGCCCGGATCGCGGCCGTGCTGCCGGGCGATCTGAGGGAGGGGTTGGAGGCGGAGGCGCTGTTCGTCGTTCCTGGCGCGCCGCTTCCGGTCGACCGGGTCGATCCCGCCCTGCTGCGCAAGGCGATCCGCACCGAACGGAAACTGAAGCTGTGCTACCGGGACGAGGCGGGCGCCGCGTCGGAACGGATCGTCTGGCCCTTCGCCTTGGCCTTCTTCGACCGTGTTCGCCTGCTGGTCGGATGGTGCGAGCTTCGCGACGATTTCCGCCATTTCCGCACCGACCGGATCGAGACGGCCGAGGTCGAGGAGGCGCGCTATCCGCGTCGACGCGCGGTGCTGATGAAGGCCTGGCGCGACGCGCGGGCCCATTGCGCGCCGCCGGAATGATGCTGACAGAAACTGGCGGCATGGCGGCTTAGCGTCCCCTGGCTTGGACGCAGGAGGGCCGCATGACCGAGATCGAGGACATTCCGTTAGGCGTGGCCGACCCGGAGGTCAGCGCGCGCTTCTACGCCGCGCTCCTTGGGCGTCGGCCGTTGCGCGCGGGCCCGGACTACGCCTGTTTCGCGCTGGACCGAAGCCGCACGCTCAGCCTGTGGCGCCGGGAGCGAGCCGCGCCTGGCGATCCGACGCGGGAGGTCGGTTTCCGCACCACCTCCGCGGCGGCGGTCGATGCGCTGCACATCGACTGGTGGGATCGCGGCGCCCACATTGTCCTGCCGCCGATGGACATGGCCGAGGGGCGGGGCTTCGTCGCGCGCGATCCGGACGGCAACCGGCTCAAGGTGTTCGCCGCGGCCGGCTAGGCGGCGATGCGTTTCCCAGGGGCGACGGCCGAGACTTCCGTCAGCTGGAAGCGGCGCACATTCTGCATCAGCGCCTCCGCCTCGCCGGCCAGCTGCCGGCTGGCGGCCGTGGCCTGTTCGGTCATGGCCGCGTTCTGCTGGGTGATGTCGTCGATCTGGCCGATGGCGAGTTGGATCTCGGCCAGGCGGTCGGCCTGCTCGCGCGCCGAGGCGGCCATGCTGCGGGCCAGGTCGTCGACGGCGGCGACCCGGTCGCCGATGCGGCCCAGGGCCTGGCCAGTGCGTTCGACCAGGTCGACTCCGCGCGACACCTCGGCCGAGGAGCGGCCGATGACGGTGCGGATTTCGCCGGCTGCGTCGGCCGAGCGCTGGGCCAGGGCCCGGACCTCGGAGGCGACGACGGCGAAACCCCGGCCCGATTCGCCGGCGCGGGCCGCCTCCACGCCGGCGTTCAGCGCCAGCAGGTTGGTCTGGAAGGCGATTTCGTCGATCAAGGTCACCAGGCGACCCACGTCCTCGGACGACTGCCGGATCGCGCCCATGGCGGCGGTGGCCTCGCCAACGACGCCGACGCCTTCCTCGACATCGCGGCGGGCGGCGCTGGAGGCCTCGGCGCTCTGGGCGGCGGAAGCGGCGGTCTGCTCGACCGAGCCGACGATCCTCTGGGTGGTGACGGCCGTTTCCTCGACCGTGGCGGCCTGACGTTCGGTGCGCAGGGCCAGGTCGTCGGACGCGCGCGCCAGCTGGATCGAGCCGCTGCTGACGCTGGAAGCGCTTTCGGTCACGGCCTGCAGGGCGTGGCGCAGGCCGTCGACGGCGGCGTTGAAGTCGGATTTCAGGCTGGCGTACTCGTCGGAGACGGAGGCGTCGATGCTGGCCGAAAGATCCCCGTCGGCCAGGGTGCGCAGCGCCTGGCGCAGGACGGAGACCACCTGCGCCTGACGGGCGTCGGCCTCGGCCTTGGCCGCCTCGGCGCGATCGCGTTCGGCCTGGAGCGCCTCCAGATAGGTGGCGATGGCCAGGTCCATGTCCAGCAGGACGCGGCGGCTCAGCTCGCCGGCCGCTTCGGCGCTGATGCGGTCATGGTCGCGATCGAACCGCTTGCGCGGCCGCAGGCAGATGGCCGACAGCATGCGCTCCAGCACCAGGGCGTAACCCGCGATATACCACCGGGGCTCCAGGCCGATGCGGGCGTGGGTCTGGCCGATCGTGCGCGCCGAGCCGGCGTATTCGGCGTCGGCGCGGCCTGCGAGGATGGCGTCCCAGTGGCGGGTCTGGGCCGCGCGCGCATGCTCGGCGTGCTTCGGATCGCGGAAAAAGCGGCTGGTCTCCGGCGCGGCCAGGATGCGCTCGTAGAAGGCGCTCATCGCCTGCGGGACCGTCTTGCGCAGCAGCGGCTCCAGGCCGGCGTAGCCTCGGCTGCGGCGCGTCAGGTCCGTGAATTCGACGCGGCGCGCGATCTCTTCGCCAGACATGGTTGCTGTTCTCCGGAAGGGAAAGAGGGCCTCCGGTATGTGGCGGTCTCGCCTTGCCCGGAGTTGAACCGGGGCTTACGCGATATTCCTTACCGCCGGTTACCCGACCACCGGCGTGGTGGCGCGGATGAAGCCGCCGCCCAGGACGCGATCCGGATCGGCCGGGTCGTAGAGGACGCAGGCCTGGCCCGGCGCCACCCCTTCCTCGCCCTGGTCGAACACGACCGATGCCGCGCCGTCGCGCAGCGCCAAGCGGGCCGGGGAGGGCTGGCGGGTCGAGCGGACGCGGGCCAGGATCGGCGCGTTCGCCTCGGCCGCTTCGTCGATGGAGGCGTGGTCGCCCAGCCAGTTGGTCTCCTCCAGCGTCAGCCGGGCGGTCAACAGGGCCTCGCGCGGGCCGACGACGACCTGGCGCTTCTCCGGATCTAGCCGGACAACGAACAGGGGCTCGCCCACCGCGACGTTCAGGCCGCGGCGCTGGCCGATGGTGTAGTCGGTGACGCCGGCGTGGCGGCCCAGCACGCGCCCGTCCAGGTGGACGATGTCGCCGGCCTCGCGCCCCTGCGGGCGCAGCCGGTCGATCAGGGTGCGATAGTCGCCGCTGGGCACGAAACAGATGTCCTGACTGTCGGGCTTGGCGGCGATGCGCAGGCCCAGCGACGCTGCGACGCCGCGCACCTGGGGCTTTTCCAGGTCGGCCAGAGGGAAGCGCAGATAGTCCAGCTGCTCCTGCGTCGTGGCGAACAGGAAGTAGGACTGGTCGCGCGAATGATCGACGGCCTTGCGCATCTGCACCCGGTTTCCCGCCAGCGCGCGGCGGACGTAGTGGCCGGTCGCCATGGCTTCGGCGCCCAGGTCACGAGCCACGTCCAGAAGGTCGCGGAACTTGACCGTCTGATTGCAGCGGATGCAGGGGACCGGCGTCTGGCCCTTCAGATAGGCGTCGGCGAACTGGTCGATGACCGCGTCCTTGAACCGGCTTTCGTAGTCCAGCACATAGTGGGGAATGCCGATCATGTCGGCGGCTAGGCGCGCGTCGTGGATGTCCTGGCCCGCGCAGCAGGCGCCCTTCTTCTTCAGCGCAGCGCCGTGATCGTAGAGCTGCAGCGTGACGCCCACCACGTCATAGCCGGCTTTGTGAAGCAGGGCGGCGACGACGGTGGAATCCACCCCACCCGACATGGCCGCGACCACGCGCGATCCCTTCGGCAGACCGACGGCGGCGCGCGCGCTCTCGATTGCCGCATCCATGTCCTCCTGCGAGGACATGGGGACGATATCGGGAACAGGGCAGAAGTCGTCGGCCAGGGTCATCGCCGCCATTTAGTGCGTCAAACGCACGAATTCGAGGCGTCAGCGCAGAGCGGCCTGCAAATCCATTCTGTCATGGATCACCCGGAGCACGGCGACGGTCTGATCATCGACGACATAGACCAGGCGATGGCGTGGTTTTCGAACGGGCGAAGGCACAGCGCGCAGGTGCAATGACAACACACCGGGACGGGCCACCTTGAGGGGCCGGGTATTAGGGCCATTGGGATCGTCCCTGATCATCGCGAGGCCGCGAAGAAGCAGGCTGCGGTAGCGTTCGGCCGCCTCGTCGCCAAAGGACGCGCGGCTTGCGGCAAGCAGTCGTTCGATATCCTTCCGCGCCGGCGCGGTTATATTGATCGACCTCAATCGCGACCCAGACCGTCAAGCCAGGTCTCCAGATCGCGAACTTCCTCGTAGTCGCCTGCCTCAAGAGCGTCCAAGCCTTCCTGAACCAAAGCCTCGAGGCGTTCGGCCTTGTCGCGCCAATCGACCACGAGCGCTTCAATGAGGCTCTGTCTGTCGGCGAACCCGTCAGGTCCGACCTGACGGTCGATGAACTGAACTAGAGGGTCGGGCAACGTCAGAGCTAGGTCGGCCATGGCCAAAGAATAATCCCTTCTTCCGTACGGACCAAATGGGCGGGTGTGGGTCACGATGAAAAAGGCCGCGTCCGGCAACGGACGCGGCCCTTCAGGGTCTTCGGGGAGAGAAGACTTTTAGGAGCGGTAGCTCTGGATCCGCGTCGTGCGCAGGCCCTGCATGCCCCACTTGTCGATAGCCTTCTGCCAGGCGAGGAATTCCTCGGCGGTCAGACGGTATTTCTCCAGGGCGTCCTCCAGCGAGATCAGGCCGCCGCGCACGGCGGCGACGACCTCGGCCTTGCGGCGGATGACCCAGCGATTGGTGTTGGCGGGCGGCAGGTCCTTCAGAGTCAGGGGGGTGCCCGTCGGCCCGACAACATATTGCTCGCCTTGGCTGTTCAGACGTCGCTCTTGCAACATGGGCTTATGCCTCTTTCACCATCACCGTAGGTCGGTGAAGGTACCCACGCGCCGCTAAAGGCCGTTTAAGCGTCGTGGTGAAGGAACGGATAATCTCCGTCCCTTCCCGTGCGACTTCTTCAACGAAGGTTGAGCGACGATTCATGGAGTTCAACGCTTACTTACTCGCCGATCAGCGTTTGATGTTGATCAGTTCGGCCAGCATTTCGTCGGCCGTGGTGATGATCTTGGACGAGGCGGAATAGGCCCGCTGGGTCGTGATCAGGTTGGTGAACTCGGTCGACAGGTCGACCGTCGAGGCCTCCAACTGCTGGGCCGCGATGAAGCCCGCGCCGCCGGTGCCCGCCGCCTTCAGATTGAAGGTGCCGGACTGCAGGCTGACGGCGTAGGCGTTGCCCGACACCTCCTTCAGGCTGTCCGGGCTGGGGAAGGTGGCGATGGCGACCTGGGCGATGCGGCGCATGACGCCATTGTCGAAGATCGCGGTGACGAAGCCCTGATCGTCGATGGTGATCTCGCTCAGATTGCCGAAGGCCGTGCCGTTGGTGACGGTCGACTGGACCACCGAGGCGGTGTTGAGCTGGCTGAGGCCGCCGGCGGAGGTGTTCAGGTCCAGGGTCACCGTCTGGGCGGCGATGCCCAGGCCGTCGGCCCATTTGACAGCGTAGTTGTCATTGGGGTCCAGCGGGTCGAGGACATTCGCCGGATCGGACTTTCCAAAATCCAGGACGGCCTGGGTCGGGTCGTCGAACAGGCCCTCGCCCGCCGGCCAGTTGCGCATGGTCTCGACATCCAGGCGCCCCGACGGGGTGAAGGCGATCTTGCCGACCTTGATCTGGCCGTCGGAATAGGCCCCGCCAGTGACGACATCGTCGGCCGGCACGGCCACGACCTCGGCGTACCAGATGTTCGGGTCGTCGCTCTTCAGGAAGCGGATTTCCAGGTTGCGCTGGCCGCCCTTGGAGTCCGAGACCGGGATGTTCATCTTGAAGTCCGGCTTGATCCCCGCCGGATTGTCGTCCTCGGGATCGTACATCGCCATGGAGTTGAGCTTGGGATCGTACTTGCCCCTGGCGTCGACGCTGGTGGCCAGGCCGATGTCGGCCAGATTCATGGTGAAGGGCGAACCCGAGGCGGGGGTGAAGACCAGCTGGGTCGGCGGGGTGGTCCCGTTCGTCGCCACCGTGCCGTTGTTGGCGGCGTTCGTCGTCAGCGACACCAGGGCGCCGGTCGCGGGATCGAACTCGGCCACACCCGTCACCGTCTGGGTGCCGGACTTGATCGTCACCGTATACTGGTTGGGCACATAGCCGCTGGCCGCCAGCGGGTCGCGGATCGACTCGTACTTCACCGTGACGGTGTGCTCGTCGCCGGCGATGTCGTCCTTCTTGTAGGTGCTGGCGCTGGCCGCCGTCGCCGCCTCCTGGGTCGAGCGCAGGTTGGCGTTGATCTGGACGCGCGTGGTCGGCTCGGCGGTGCCGCCGACCGAGCCGATGTTGATCGAGCGCAGGCGCGACAGGTCCGACGGGTCGGTCGAGATGTCGCCGTTGGAGTCGACAGGCCAGCCTTGCAGGTACAGGCCCGCGCTGTTCTTCAGATAGCCCAGGTTGTCGACGCGGAAGGCGCCGGCGCGGGTGAACAGGCGGGTGTCGGTCGGGGCCACGCCTTCGGCCTTGTCGGTCACCACGAAGAAGCCCTGGCCGTCGACGGCCAGGTCGGTCGACTCGGTGGTGCGCTGAAGCTGGCCTTCCTGGCTGATGAAGGCGCGGGCCTTGAGGGTCACGCCTCCCGCGCCGTAGCCGCCGCCGCCGGCGGCCTTGTTCTGGCTGTTGACCAGGGTCTGGAATTCGCCCTGGGTGCGCTTGTAGCCCACGGTGTTGACGTTGGCGATGTTCTGCGAAATCGCGGCCAGGGCGGCGGAATTGGCCGCCAGGCCGGACACGCCGGCCAGCATGGCGCTGTTGAGGCTCATTGGGATCGCTCCTTGGGCGAAACAGTCATCGAAAAGGCGGCGGAGCGCATCATGCGGCCGCCTCCCCGGTCGGGACGTTCGGATTCTCCGTATCGTCGTTGCGGTCGTCCGCCGTCGGCTGCTCGTTCAGCGAGAGCACCGTCGAAAGCGGAAGAATGGAGTCGCCGATCACCAGGTAGGGATCGCCGTCGTACATCTCGACGCCGGTCACCCGGCCGCGGATCAGGGCCTGGCTGTCGACCTTGCCGCCCAGGGCGTTGGTGGCCGACACCCTCAGCGTATAGACGCCGCCGTCGTCAGCGGTGTCGCCGCCCTTCAGCTGACCGTTCCAGGTGAAGTCGTGGATGCCGGCGGTGTTCTCGGGCGCATCGCCTTCCCAGACCACCGTGCCGGCGCTGTTGACCACCTGCAGCGTGACCTTCTCGGCCTTGTCGCCCAGTTCGTAGGCCCAGGTCGCCTTGCCGTCCTCCAGCGTGGTCGCCGTCCAGGCCGCGGTGACGTGCTTGCCGATGTAGTTCGAGGCGTTGTCCAGCCCGCCGGCGGCCTGGGCCGCGACCAGGCTGGTGAGCAGGTCGTTAGTCAGCAACTGCTGCTCCACCCCCGCCATCTGTGTGAGCTGGGCGGTGAATTCGTTGGAATCCAGCGGCGACAGCGGGTCCTGGTTCTTCATCTGCGTGGTCAGCAGGGTCAGAAAGGTCTCGAAGTTGTCGAACAGGGCCGCCGAGCCGTTGCTCACGCGGCTCGAGGCGTCGACGGAAGAAATGGCGTTGGCCATGGGTCAGACCCTCACATCGACGCGGTCGGGCGTCAGGGAATGGTTGGTCCAGGCGCCGGGCGGCGGCGCGGCGATCAGGTCCGCCTGGGCGGCCAGGCGCGCGCCGCCGGCGAAGACCGCATGGCGCTGCTGCTGACGTTCGAAGGCGCCGCCGCCGGACGACGGATCGCGCTGGGAGAAGTCGAGGGAGTCGTTCGACAGCTGGAAGCCGGCGTCCTGGAGCTGGCGGCGCAGCTCGTCGGCCCGGCCGCGCAGATCGGCGGCGGCGGCCGGATTGTCGAAGGCCAGGCGGGCCGCCAGCCGGCCATCGGAATCGATCTCCAGGCTGACGTCGACGCGGCCCAGGTCCTCCGGCGTCAGGACCATGTCGAACCGGGTCGAGCGGCCTTCCAGGCGCCGGATGATATTGGCGGCCAGATGGGCGGCGGTTTCCACCGTCGCGCGCGAAAGCTGGGACGGCGACAGGTCGCGCCCAGGCGCGGCGTCCTGGGCGCGGATCGGCTCGGCGGGGAGTTCGACCGGCGTCGACGAAGGGTCAACGAGGGACGGCGAAGCGGCCTCGGCGGCGACCGACTGGGGAGCGGCGGCCGGTTGCGACGAGGCGGCGGAAGCCGGCTCCGGCGCTTGGTCGGACATCGCGGGACCAGCCTCCGGCTCGGCGACGGCCTGGCGCTCGGACGCTGGCGATGGCTCGCGTAGGGGGCGCGGCGGCGTGGTCGTCTCGGGCCGCGACGCCTCCGGGCGGGGCGTCGCGGAGCTGGGAGTCGGCCCGTCGGTCTTCGTCGTGTGGAGCGTCTCGCCGTCGGGCGCAGCGTCGGACCCTGGGGACGTCGGGTTCATTTCCAGGTCGTCGCCGTCGGCGGGCGACCTGACTGTGCTCGCCGTCGCGAGCGCCGAAACGATCGCCGGGGCGGAGACGCGGGGCGTCTGGTCGGGAAGCGCTTTCGGGTCGGGGACGACAGGCGGCGCGGCCGGAGGCGAACGCTCGACCCTGATCGTCACGGCGTCGGACGGAGCCTGGGCCAAGTCGGCCAGGCGCTGGTCCAGGGCGGACGGAGGCGGAGCCTTGGCGTCGGCGGCTGTCGCCGCTGTCTTCGGTGCGGTGGTGGACGAGGACTCGGCCGCGCGCGCGTTCGGGGATGGATCGAGTCCGGGCTCGGCGCGGCGCGGTTCCCGGGCGGGCACGTCGGTCGGCTGGACGGAGGCGTCGGCGCTCGATGCTTCGGCGGGGAGCGGCGCGTCGGGCGCGGTCCTCTGGGCCCATGGCGTGGGGGGCGCCGCATCCTCTTGGGGCGGGGCCGTTTCGAGGGGCGATGCGACCGGTTGCGGAGCTTCCGACGAGTTCGGGGTTTGCGCGGGCGCCTCGTTCGTTACGGAAGCCGATGTCGCCTTATCGAATGGGGCGGATTGAGGGAGTGTCGGGTCCAGTGAAATCGGAGCGCTCGCCTTCGTCGGGACGCTGTCGTCCTGCGAAGGCGCGGCCGTCGCCGGGGTCCCCGGCGAAGCCGGAGGGAGGCTGGACGCTGTGATGCTCGCGGGAGGCGGCGCTGGTTCGGGCGGCGTCGTCCTGGCGGCCGGAAGGGGCGGGGCGGCGACGAGGATGTCACGATCGTCCGACGGCTTCGCTTCGTCGTCTTGGGTCTTGATGGAGGCGTCCGCCTTTTCCGCGATGTCCTCTTCCACGGCGTTTTCAGCCCCTTCCGGGACGGATTCGCTTCCGGACGCATCGACCGGCGCCGGCGTCTCTTCGTTCGAGAGCGGGATGACGTCCCGCGCGCCGGTTTCGGCGACCAGCAGCGGATTGATCCTGCGCGCGCCCGTCATGAGGCCGTTCGGCGCAATGGCGGCGTCCTCGGATGCGGTCGGCCGGCTCGACGCGGATGCTGTCAGTCGCGCCAGGGCCTGGGCGAAATCGGCGGCCGCCTCGGCCTGGCCGTCGGGCGCGGGCCCGCCGGTCCCGGCGGGAGCCGGGGCGACGGCGGCGAGGAAGGCGGCGGCGGAAGGCATGGACGCGCAGGCGGCTTTCTGAGGATGGGGCGGCGCCTGCTGCGCCTGATTATTCGTTCGCGCCGTCGCAAGGCGCGGGCCAAAGAAGAAAGTGTAGTTATTTCAATCGAATGAAGGTTTGTGGCCGCCGCTCCCCGTATCCGCCGACGGTCCATTCTTGCCGCGCGCGACGCAAATTTGCCCAGCGGCGGCGGATCGCGGACTCCCGCTGGCCCGGCGCTTGCGCTGCGAGGGGGCATGACCGCGTCCTTTGAACGCCAATATAGCGATTTCAATAGGTTGCCGCCGACGCCCTCGGTGCGCGACGGGCAAGAATTGCGTTCGGCCGGGCAAGGCTTGCCGGGGGAGGAGGGTTCATGTCGCTGAACTCGATCATGAACATCGGCGTGTCGGGGCTCCAGACGGCCCAGACGCAGCTGCGGGTCGTTTCCGACAACATCTCGAACGTCAACACGCCGGGCTACGTCCGCAAGATCGTGGACCAGACGGCGGCGATGGCGAATGGCTATGGCGCGGGCGTGGACGTGGCGCGCGTGCGCCTGGCCACCGACCGCTTCCTTCAGGCCGCGGGCATGAGCGCCAGCGCCGACGCCGCGCGCTATGAGGTGCGCAACGAACTGTACAACCAGATCCAGTCCGCCTTCGGGGACCCCAGCGGCGACGGAGGCCTGTTCGGCGACATCGACGAACTGTTCGCCGCCTTCGCCTCCCTGTCGGAGATGTCGACCTCCTCACCCGCGCGACAGGATGCGATCTACAAGACCCAGGCGCTGTTCAACGAGGCCACGGCGATCTCCAAGCAGATCCAGTCGCTGCGGCAGGAAGCCGACGGCCGGCTGGGCGCGGCGGTGGCGGCGGTCAATCCGCTGCTGGAGCAGATCGACAAGCTGAACAAGACCATCGCCACGGCGTCGGTGACCGGGCAGGACGCGACCGGCGCCCAGAATGCGCAGATCGACCTGATCAACCAGTTGTCGGAGCTGATGGACGTCAAGGTGGAGGCGCGCGCGAACGGCGGCGTCACCATCCGCACCAACACTGGCGCGACCCTGGTCGGCGACGGACATGCGACCCTGTCCTATGCGCCGGCCGGGACGGTGGGGGCGACGACCGCCTTCAACGACATCTGGCTGACCGAGCCTAGCGGGTCCAAGTCCCTGGCCCTGGAAGGCATCTCCTCCGGCCAGATCAAGGGATTGGTCGAGCTGCGCGACAAGGACGCCCCGGCGGCGGCGGACCGGCTGGCCGAGTTGACCGCCAAGATCGCCGACGAACTGAACCGCGCCCACAACGCCAGCTCCAGCGTGCCGGCGCCGACGACGCTGACCGGGCGCAACACCGGACAGAGCCTGGAGAATGCACTCAGCGGCTTCACCGGGACCACCACCATCGCGGCGGTCGACGCTAGCGGCGTGGTCCAGGGTCGGGCCGAGATCGTCTTCTCGGGCGGGACGATGACGATCAACGGCGTCGCCGCCGATCCCAGCACCTTCCTGGCCACGCTGAACGCCGAACTCGGCGGGACGGCGACGGCCAGTTTCAGCAACGGCGTGCTGACGCTGGAAGGCGCGGGCGGGAACGGCGTCGCCATCGCCGACGACGCGACCAGCCCCAGCAACAAGGGCGGCAAGGGATTCTCCCACTGGTTCGGGCTGAACGATCTGGTCGTCAGCGATGCGCCCGCGACCTATGACACCGGGCTGAGCCTGACGTCGCAGCACGGCTTCACGCCGGGCGAGAGCCTGACGTTCCGCTTCACCGCCGACGACGGGACGCGCCTGCGCGACATCGCCGTCGCCGTTCCGGCCGGGGCGGGCACGATGAACGAACTGCTGGCGGCGCTGAACAATCCGGTGACGGGCGTCGGCCGCTACGGCAGCTTCGGCCTGGACGCCAATGGCGCGCTGGCGTTCAGCGCTTCGGGCAATCCCGCGCCGACGATGTCGGTGGTGCGCGACACCACGGTCCAGGTCCCGTCCGGCGTCTCCGCCTCGGCCTTGTTCGGGCTGGACGCCGGCGCACGGGCGGCGCGCGTCGAGACCTTCTCGGTGCGGTCGGACATCCAGTCCGACCCGTCCCGCCTGGCGCTGGCGCAGCTGGACCTGTCCGCCGCCGCCGGGACCGCGGCGCTGAGCCCGGGCGACGGCCGCGGGGCGCTGAGCCTGTCGGACGTGGCCACGCGCACGGTCCGCTTCGCGGCCGCCGGCGGCGCGGCCGGCGGGTCCAAGTCGATCTCGGCCTATGCGGCGGAGTTCGCGGGCGACCTCGGCGCTCGGGCCGCCTCGATGAAGAGCCGCAGCCAGACGGCCTCGGCCGTGCTGGAGGAAACCAACAGCCGGCGCGTGGCGCAGGAAGGGGTCAACCTGGACGAGGAACTGGTCAACATGACCACCTTCCAGCAGGCCTACAACGCATCCGCCCGGCTGATCCAGGCCGCCAACGACATGTACGACACCCTGCTCGGGATGCTGAAATGACCCGCGTCGCCACCTTCTCCAACTATCAGTCGGCCCTGCTGGACCTGATGAACGCCCAGTCCCGCGCGGCCAAGGCGCAGGAGCGGATCGACAGCGGGCGGATCGCCGGCGACATGGCCGGCTACGGCCGCCAGTCGGAGTCCATAACCGCGCTGAAGTCGACGCAGGCGCGGCTGCAGGGCTTCGTCGAGGCGGGCAAGTCGGCCGCCGGGCGGCTGGACGCCCAGGACCTGGCCATGACCCGCGCCTACGAGGGCGGGACCGGCGCGCGCGAGGCGATCGCCAACGCCCTGGGGGCCGGCAAGCTGGACAATCTGATGACCGAGCTGGAGCTGCAGTTCCAGACGCTTCAGAGCGGGCTGAACGCCACCTACCAGGGCCAGTACCTGTTCGGCGGCGGCCAGAGCGACAAGGCGCCCGCGACCGCCGGATCGATGGCCGATCTGACGGCGGCGGCGACGGTCGGCGACGTCTTCGCCAACGACGGCCTGAAGCAGGTGTCGCGCATCAACGAGACCACGACCTTGCAGACCGGCTTCCTGGCCGATGAGCTGGGCGGCGCCCTGACCACGGTGTTCCGCAACATCCAGGCCTATCAGAACGGGGATCCGGTCACGATCGACGGCGTCACCTACACGCCGGCGGGCGCGGGGACTCTGACCGGCCAGCCGAGCGGGG
The DNA here is from genome assembly GCA_023390245.1 of Pseudomonadota bacterium. Lineage (GTDB taxonomy): Bacteria > Pseudomonadota > Alphaproteobacteria > Caulobacterales > Caulobacteraceae > Brevundimonas. The sequence goes on along the minus strand of JAEWDF010000064.1, from coordinate 50,068 downwards.
ACGTGCAGGCCTTCCTGACCGCGCAACTGGGCCAGCTGGACCAGGCGAACACCGCGCTGACCAACGAGACGGCGCGCAACGGCCTGATGCAGAACCATGTCCAGGAGGCGCTGGACGCCCAGGAGGCGCAGCAGACGGCGCTGGAGCAGCTGATGCTCGACAAGACCGGCTACGACCCTGCGCGGGCGGTGACGGATCTCCAACTGGCGCAGGTGGCCATCGAGGCTTCCGCCCAGGTGATCAATTCGCTGCGCAGCACCTCCCTGCTCGATCTGCTGAGATATTAAGGCGAACAGCCCCGCTGGACGCCGACCGGGCTGGAACATATCATGAACATATGGCGCGTCTCGACCTGCGGCGAAAACTGTCCATCCTGGCCGACGCAGCGAAGTACGACGCGTCCTGCGCTTCCTCGGGATCGGCGAAGCGGGATTCGGTCGGCGGCCGGGGCGTCGGTTCGACCGAGGGGATGGGCATCTGCCACGCCTATACGCCGGACGGGCGGTGCGTCAGCCTGCTGAAGGTTCTGCTGACCAACTTCTGCATCTACGACTGCGCCTATTGCATCAACCGGGCGTCCTCCAACGTGGAGCGGGCGCGGTTCACGGTGCGCGAGGTCGTCGACCTGACCCTGAGCTTCTACAGGCGCAACTACATCGAGGGCCTGTTCCTGTCGTCCGGCGTGATCCGGTCGGGCGACTATACGATGGAGCAACTGGTGCGGGTGGCCCGCTCGCTGCGCGAGGACCACGACTTCCGCGGCTACATTCACCTGAAGCTGATCCCCGAGGCCGATCCGGCGCTGGTGGAGGCGGCCGGCCTCTACGCCGACCGGCTGTCGGCCAATATCGAACTGCCGCGCGACGAGGCCCTGGCGCGCCTGGCGCCGCAGAAGGACGCCGCCGTGATCAAGAAGACCATGGGCCAGGTCCGGATGAAGGTAGAGGCCGCGCGTCCGGCTCGGCGCGACCGCACGCCGCCGCCGCGCTTTGCGCCGGGCGGGCAGAGCACCCAGCTGATCGTCGGCGCGGACGGCGCGCCCGACACGGAGATCCTGGACCGCAGCGCGTCTCTGTACGGCGGCTATGGCCTGCGCCGGGTCTATTATTCCGCCTTCAGCCCGATTCCCGATTCCAGTGCGGTCCTGCCTTCGGCCAAGCCGCCGCTGATGCGCGAGCACCGGCTGTACCAGGCCGACTGGCTGATGCGCTTCTACGGCTTCTCGGCGCCGGAGATCGGGGAGGGGACGACCGACGGCATGCTGGATCTGGCCGTCGACCCCAAGCTGGCCTGGGCGCTGAACCGGCGCGCCGCCTTTCCCATCGACGTGAACCGGGCGCCGCGCGAATGGCTGCTGCGCGTGCCGGGGCTTGGCGTGAGGGCCGTCGATCGCATCGTCTCGGTCCGGCGGTATCGGACCCTGAGGCTGGAGGACGTGGCGCGACTGACGCGCTCGCTGGACAAGGTGCGGCCGTGGATCACGACGCTGGACTGGACGCCTGGAGGGCTGACCGACGCCGCCGACCTGAAGGCGCGCCTGGCGCCCGCGCCCGAGCAGTTGAGCCTGTTCTGATGGCGACGGCCGAACTCTCCGGCGAGACCGATTTCGACGGCTGGCGCGGCGCCGCGCGGACCTTCCGCCTGGCCGGCGTCGAGCCGGCGCGGGCGCGTTTCGTCGTCCGGGGCGCCGAGCGCGCCGGCGACCTGTTCGATGCCCCGGCGGCGGCGATCCCGATCGGCGAAGGCGTCTTGTCCACGCCCAGGGCCTTCGTCGAGGCGGCGCAGGATGTTGTCCTGCATCGGTCGGCGGACCGGTTCGACCTGCTGTATCGCCTGCTGTGGCGGCTGCGCGACGAGCCGGACCTGATGCGGGTGGTCTCCGACGCCGATGTCGCCGACGCGCTGGAGCGGGTCCGGAACATCCATCGCGCGGCGCACAAGATGAAGGCCTTCGTGCGCTTCCGGCGCGTGGAGGATGCGGCGGGCGAGGCCTGGGTCGCCTGGTTCGAGCCGGCGCACCGGGTGGTGGAGAAGACCGCCCCCTTCTTCCAGCGCCGCTTCACGACCATGCGCTGGTCGATCCTGACGCCGGACGGCTGCGCCTTCTGGGATGGAGCGGCGTTGCGGTTCGGCCCGCCGGCGACGCGCGACATGGCGCCCGCCGAGGACGAGGTGGAGGACTTCTGGAAGACCTATTACGCCTCGACCTTCAACCCGGCGCGCCTGAAGGTGAGGACGATGCAGGGCGAGATGGCCAAACGCTATTGGAAGAACCTGCCCGAGGCGGCGGTCATTCCGGAACTGGTCGCCGCCTCGGCGGTTCGGATGGAGGCCATGGTCGCCACCCCCGCCCCCGAACCGAACGCCCGCTTCGCCCGCGCCGTGGCGCGCGATCCGCGCGTCGACCGGCCGGCGCAGGACGCCGTTCCCGCCAGCCTGGCCGATGTCGAACGTGGGGTGGAGGTTTGCCGGCGCTGCCCGCTGTGGCGCGACGCGACCCAGGGCGTGTGCGGCGAGGGCCCCAGGTCGGCGCGGCTGATGATCGTGGGCGAACAGCCGGGCGATCAGGAGGATCTGGCCGGCCGGCCCTTCGTCGGTCCGGCGGGACGGGTGCTGGACGCGGCGCTGGAGGAGGCTGGGATCGATCGGTCCGACATCTACGTCACCAATGCCGTGAAGCACTTCAAGCACGAACCGCGCGGCAAGCGGCGGCTGCACAAGACGCCCAACGCCGGAGAGGTGACGGCCTGCCGCTGGTGGTTGGACGCCGAGCGGCGGCTGGTGCGGCCCAGGGCGGTGCTGGCCATGGGCGCGACGGCGGGACTGGGCGTGCTGGGCCGAAAGCCCGCGGTGACCAAGGAACGGGGACGGCCGGTCGAGCTGGGAGACGGGTCGGCGGCGATGGTGACCGTGCATCCGTCCTATCTGCTGCGCATTCCGGACGCAGCGGCCAAGGCCGCCGAGCGCGCGCGCTTCGTCGAGGACCTGAGGGCCGTCCGCGCCCTGCTGTAGCGGCGAGGCCACGCCTCTGCGAAACTGCAACGCCAGCGAACGATTCCGCGCTGGCGGCGTTGTGCCGGGGCGCCTAGCTGCACCGTTAAGCCACATTTGGGATGACAAGAAGACGCGCATGAGCGGGGCGGACTACGAAATCCAGGACGGAGGGAAGGACGGCGCCACGCTGCGCCTGACCGGCGACTGGACGACCACCGCCCTGGGCCGCACGCCGCGCCGGCTGGACCGCGACCTGGACGGCCGCCCGATCCGCAGCGTCGATACTTCCGAACTGGGGAAGTTCGACACGGCCGGGGCCCTGGCCCTGGTCAAGGCCTCGGGTGGGCGCGTGCCGAAGGACGCCTGGAAGCGCCGTCCCGAGGCGGGCCGCGTCTACAAGATGATCGAGGCGCTGGAGCGCAAGACCACCGCCCCGCCCCGACGCGCCGACGCCTTCACCCGCACCTTCGCCAAGATCGGCCGGGGGGTCTACGACTTCGGCGGGGAGGCGCTGCTGTCCTTCGCCTTCCTGGGCCGGCTGATGCTGGCGGTGGTCGAGGCGGCCAGGCATCCTCGCGCGATCCGCTGGCCGGCGTGGGTCAGCCAGGCGGAGCGGTCCGGCCTGGACGCCATTCCGATCGTCATGGTCACCAACTTTTTCATCGGCGCGGTGGTGGCCTTCATCGGCGCCGACCTGCTGACCGACTTCGGCGCCCAGGTCTTCGCGGTGCAGTTGATCGGCGTGGCCGTGTTCCGGGAATTCGCGGTGGTCATCGCCGCCGTGCTGCTGGCGGGCCGCTCGGCCTCCTCCTTCGCGGCCGAGATCGGCTCCATGCGGATGAACCAGGAGGTCGACGCCATGCAGGTGATGGGCGTCAACCCGTTCCAGGCCCTGGTCATCCCGCGCCTGTCGGCCCTGGTCGTCATGCTGCCGCTGCTGACCTTCCTGGGCATGCTGGGCGGGCTGTTCGGCGGGTTGATCGTGTGCTGGAGTTCACTGAACCTGGGGCCGGCCTTCTTCTTCCAGCGCCTGCTGGAGGACGGGACGATGGCCCAGCACATGATGGTCGGCCTGGTGAAGGCGCCGATCTTCGCCCTGATCATCGCCGCCATCGGCTGCCGCCAGGGCATGGCCGTGGCGGGCGACGTGGAGAGCCTGGGCCGGCGCGTGACGGCGGCGGTGGTGCAGGCCATCTTCGCCATCATCTTCCTGGACGCGGTTTTCGCCCTGATCTTTCTGGAGCTGGACATATGACCGACTCCCGTTCCCCGTCCGCCGACCCCAGCCCCGCCAACGACGCGCCCGAGACGCTGATCGAGGTGCGCGGCCTGCTCAGCCAGTTCGGCGACCGGGTCATCCACGAGAACCTGGACCTCGACCTGGAGCGGGGCGAGGTGCTGGGCGTGGTCGGGGGGTCTGGCACGGGCAAGACCGTGCTGCTGAACACCATCATCGGCCTGAAGGAGCCCGACGGCGGGACCATCCGTCTGCTGGGCCACGACCGGGCCGACCTGACCGGGGCTCAGGCGGCCGACATCGAGCGCCGGACCGGCGTGCTGTTCCAGCAGGGCGCGCTGTTCTCCTCGCTGAACGTGCTGGAGAACGTGGCCTCGCCGCTGGTCGAGCACACCCGGCTGCCGAAGGACACCATCTACGAGCTGGCCGAGCTGAAGGTCGCCATGGTGGGGCTGAAGCCGGATTCGCTCTACCTGAAGCCGGCCGAGCTGTCGGGCGGCATGCGCAAGCGCGTCGGCCTGGCGCGCGCGCTGGCGCTGGACCCGGAACTGCTGTTCCTGGACGAGCCGACGGCGGGGCTGGACCCGATCGGGGCCGCCGCGTTCGACGAGTTGATCCGCAATCTGTCGGACGACCTGGACCTGTCCGTCTTCATGATCACCCACGACCTCGATAGCCTCTACGCCATCTGCGACAAGGTGGCGGTGCTGGCGGACAAGCGGGTCGTGGAAAAGGCCACGGTGCAGGAACTGGAGCGTTCCGACCATCCGTGGATCAAGGAATACTTCCTGGGGCCGCGCGGTCGCGCCGCCACCAAGGCCGCGTAAGGAGAGCCGAGGCATGGAAAGAGACGCCCACTACGCCGCGGTCGGCATCGCCACCGTCGCCCTGCTGGCGGCGCTGGCGGTGTTCACCATCTGGCTGGCGCGCCTGCAATTCGCCAATGACTACGACCTGTACGACATCGTCTTCTATGGGCCGGTCAACGGCCTGTCCGAGGGCGGCGAGGTGCATTTCAACGGCATCCGGGTCGGCGAGGTGACGGACCTAAACATCGACCAGAAGCGTGGCGACCAGGTCGTCGCCCGCATCCGCGTGGACAGCGAGACCCCGATCCGCGTGACCTCGCGCGCCCAGCTGGAGCCGCAGGGGATCACCGGCCTGAACTACATCCAGATCACCGCCGGCGCGCCGGACAGCGCCCTGTTGAAGGAGCAGTATCCCGACAACGTCGTGCCGGTGCTGCAGAGCCAGCCGTCGCCGATCGCCGAACTGCTCAGCGGATCGGGAGCGGTTCTGGCCCAGACGGTCGACGCCCTGAACCGCATCAACCGCGTCATGTCCGACGACAACATCCGCAGCTTCTCGACCAGCGTGAAGAACGTCGAGGCGCTGACGACCGAGCTGGAGGCGCGCAAGGCCATCTTCCAGCAGCTGGAGGAGGCGGTGACCCACGCCAACGCCGCGGTCCAGGAATACCAGGGCCTGGCGGCCGACGCCCGCCAGGTGGTCAACACCGACGGCCGCCAGGCCATCGCCAACATCAACCAGGCCACGGCGGAGGCCCGCCAGGCCATCGCCTCGGCCAACCGCTCGATTACCGGCCTGGAGCAGCCGCTGGACAGCTTCGCCACGTCCAGCCTGCCGCAACTGAGCCGGACCATCGAGGAACTGCAGGACGCCACGCGGTCGCTGCAGTCGCTGATCGACGACGTGCGGTCGAGCCCGCGCGATTTCATCGGTCGTCCGCAATCCAAGGAGCTGGAGGTGCAGCCTTGATCCGTTCGACCCTGAAGACGGCCGCCCTGGCCGGCGCGGCGATCGCCCTCGCGGGCTGCCAGCTGCTGTCGACGCCCGATCCGGTGCAGCTTTACCGTTTCGGCGCCCTGATGGACGCCCCGGCCCAGGCGGGCGAGACGCCGGCGCCGCTGCTGGTGTCGATCCGCCGCATCGAATTCCCGGACGCCTCCAAGGACGACCGCATCCTGGGCGTGACGGGGACCGAGACGGCCTATATCGGCGGCGCGCGCTGGGTGTCGCCGGCCGAGACGCTGTTCGACGACAGCCTCCAATCCGCCTTCGCCGCGCGGCCGGACCAGGTGCGGGTGCTGGACCGGCGCGAGCCAGGCACCACGCCGCTGGTGCTGCGCGTGACGGTCTCCAGCTTCGAGGCGCGCTATCTGGACGGCCAGGGCGCGGCGCCGACGGTGGTGATCACCGCCCGCGCCCAGTTGCGCAACACGCCCGAGCGCGACCGCAGCGCCGCCGGCCCGATCCGTCCCGAGGACGGCCGCACGGTCGAGCGGGTCTTCACCGTGACGCAGCCGGCGGCGGAGAACCGCGTCTCGGCCATCGTCGCCGCCTTCGACGTCGCCACCCGCGACATCAACACCCAGATCGTCGACTGGACGGTCCGCTCGGCGCCCGCTCCCCTGACCGCCGCGCGATAGAGGCGGCGCATGATCCTGATCGGACAGTACGATTCGCCCTATGTGCGCCGGGTCGGGATCGCCGCGACCCTGTACGGCGTCGCCTTCGAGAACCGGCCGTGGTCGACCTTCGGCGACGGCGAGAAGATCGAGGCCTACAACCCCGCGCGGCGCGTGCCGGCCCTGGTGCTGGACGACGGCGCGGTGGTGGTCGAGAGCGCCTATGCGCTGGACTGGCTGGATGATCGGCGGCGCGCCTCCGGCGGCGAGGCGCTGATTCCCGCCGGCGGCGTGGAGCGGCGCGAGATCCTGTACCGCACGGCGCTGGCCACCGGCCTGTCCGACAAGATCGTGGCCCTGTTCTACGAGAAGGCGTTGCACGAGGTCCGCTCCGACCTGTGGCTGGCCCGCTGCCGCGCCCAGATCGCCGCCAGCCTGAAGGCGCTGGACGCGCTGCGCGCCGAGGCGTCCGGCGACTGGCTGATGGGCGACGCCCTGACCCATGCCGACATCGCCCTGGGCTGCACGCTGCAGCACGCGCGGGAGTCGAGTCGGGACGAGATCGACCTGGACGCCTGGCCGGCGCTGGCCGCGCACAATGCGCGGTGCGAAGCCTCGCCCGCCTTCCAGGCGATCTACAAGCCCTTCACCGGACCGGGCGACAGCTGAGCCGCGTCAGCCGGCCTTCCTGCTTTTCGGGGGCTTGGACAGGTTCGCCTGCACGGCGGCCTGGATCAGGGCCTTGAAGGCCGCCTCGTCGATCGTCTCGCCTTCGCGGATGTCGATGGCGCGGCGCACATTGCCCTCCAGGCTGGCATTGAACAGGCCGGCATGGCGGCGATGTAGGCCTGCACCGGCGTGTCGCCCTCTCCCTTGGGGATCTGCGGATTGCCGCCGGACAGCAGGCGCGGTTCGTCGCTCACGCCGGGGTCTCCAGGCGGTCCAAGCGGGCCAGGAGTTCGACGCGGCGCTCGCCGTCGGCGGCCAGGTCGCGGTCGGCGGCCGCGAGGACGGCGGACAGGGCGTCGCGCGTTCCGGCCAAGGCGTCCGGATCGGGAACGACCTTGCGGGGCTTGCGGCCGTCGACGCCCAGGGCGCGGGCCCACTCGGCGTTCCATCGACCCAGGCCCTCGACGGCCTGGCGCAGGCCGCCGCGCGACGGCAGGGCGGCGTTCCGGGCGCCGAGGGCCAGGGGCAGGCGGCGGACGGCGGCCACGACCAGAGCGTCGATCTCATCAAGGCGGCGGCGGAAGGCGTCCAGGCGCGCATCCTCGGCGGCCTGATCGGCCAGCCAGGCGCCGGCCGCCGCCGCATGGGCGTCGAGCGTCGCCACCGCGTCGCGGATTCCGGTCCACAGCGCGTCGAGCGCGCCGTCGCGACGGCCGGCCTCCTGGTCGTGGCGGTCGAGATCGGCGGCGACCGTCGCGCAATCCTGGCGGGCCGCGTCGAAGGCGCGGCGGAAGGTCTTGAGCCGTCGGCTCCGGCTGTCGAACCAGCCGCGCGGCTGGAGAGATGCGAGGGACAGGGCGCCGAGCCGGGCCTGGGCCTCCGCCAGCCGCTCGCGGCAGGACGCCAGGTCGCCGCCGCGCAACTCCCCGTCCAGGCGGGTGACAAGGTCGGCCAGGACGCGGCGGGCGTCCTCGGCGAAGTCGGCGGTCGGGTCCAGCCCGGCGCGCAGGGCCGCCACGCGTTCGGGATCAAGCGGGCGCAGCCCCCTTGCCTGCCTCTGAATCGCGCCGTCCGCCGCCATCGGTCGCCCTCCGCCCGGCCGTCGCCGCCGGTTCGGCGGGGACTATGCCGCCGACTTCAGGCTTTCGGCAACGGTGTAGGCCGCCTCGGTCCTGGCCGCGACCTCGTCCAGGGTGACGCCGTCGACCAGTTCGACCAGCTCCAGGCCCGATCCGTCCGGCTTCACGTCGAAGACGCACAGGTCGGTGATGATGCGATCCACCACCCCCGCGCCCGTCAGCGGCAGGGTGCAGGCCTTCAGCACCTTCGACTGGCCGTGCTTGTTGGCGTGGTCCATGACAACGACGACGCGCCTGACGCCGGCGACCAGGTCCATGGCGCCGCCCATGCCCTTCACCAGCTTGCCGGGGATCATCCAGTTGGCGATGTCGCCATTCTCGGCCACCTCCATGGCGCCCAGGATCGACAGGTTGATATGGCCGCCCCGGATCATGGCGAAGCTGTCGGCGCTGCTGAAATAGGACGACTCCGGAATCTCGGTGATCGTCTGCTTGCCGGCGTTGATCAGGTCGGGATCCTCCTCGCCCTCATAGGGGAAGGGGCCCATGCCCAGCATGCCGTTCTCTGACTGGAGCGTCACGGTCATGCCCTCGGGGATGTAGTTGGCCACCAGGGTCGGAATGCCGATACCCAGGTTCACGTAGAAGCCGTCCTGCAGCTCCTTGGCGGCGCGTTCGGCCAGTTGTTCGCGGGTGCGAGCCATGAATCACCTCTGAAAGGGATTGGAAGAGGGGGGAGCGCGGACCTCCAGGTCCGCGATTTGCGGGGCGGAGGCCTGCGGACCGGGAGGTCCGCGCTCCAATCCGGCGCTGCTCCAGCGCCAGTCCGCTGGAGTTGGACATAGGCCGGCCTTGACCGGGTTGGCCTCAATATAGAGCCGCGCGGCCTCGACTTGGTCGGAATCGCGCATGTAGCGGTCGAAATAGTCCTTTGCCCAAAAGGCGCCTTCCCGCCCGAGCCGTTGGTTGATGGCACGGGCTGAAAAGGTCTTCCAGGATTTGACGACTACGCCCAACGGCCAACCTTCCCTCTGCTGAACGAGCACATGCACATGGTTGGGCATGACGCACCAGGCGAGCAGGCGATATCGCTCGCCGTCGAAGCGCATCAGGGCGTCGACGACGAGCCGGGCGTTTTCGGGATCGGCCAGCCAGACGGGGCCGAGCGATCGGTCCAATGCATTGTCGATCGCCGTCCGCCATTCCTCGCCTTTAGGGGCGGGCGCCTTAAGATCATTGAGCACCCCGCCCGGCAACGAACCGTGCAGACGGAAGACGATGTGCTGGAATACGCCAGCCGCATCAAAATGCGGCAGGTATCCCCGCTCATGCCATCCTTTGTGGTCCATGGCCCCCTGCGGACCGGAGGTCCGCGCTCCTGTTCAAGCTGGACCGGAGGTCCGCGCTCCTTGTTTCAAGCTGGACCGGAGGTCCGCATTGCCTCTTAAGCCGGCGTTCGTTGGCGCACCGTGCGCTGTTCGATGCGCTTTTCGGACACCGTCCGGATCAGGCGGTCGACATAGACGCCCGGCGTGTGGATGTGGTCGGGATCGAGCGAGCCGACGGGGACGATCTCCTCGACCTCGACGATCGTCATCTTGCCGGCGGTCGCCATCATCGGGTTGAAGTTGCGGGCCGTCTTGCGGAACACCAGGTTGCCGCGCTCGTCGGCCTTCCACGCCTTGACGATCGACAGATCGGCGACCAGGCCGGTCTCCATCACGTATTTGCGGCCGTCGAATTCGCGCACCTCCTTGCCCTCGGCGACCAGGGTGCCGACGCCGGTGGCGGTGAAGAAGGCGGGGACGCCCGCGCCGCCGGCGCGGATGCGCTCGGCCAGGGTGCCCTGGGGGTTGAACTCCAGTTGCAGCTCGCCCGCCAGGTACTGGCGTTCGAATTCCTTGTTCTCGCCCACGTAGGAGGAGATCATCTTGGCGATCTGCCGGGTCTCCAGCAACTGGCCCAGGCCGAAGCCGTCGACGCCCGCATTGTTGGAGATCACCGTCAGCCCCTTGACGCCCGAGGCCTTCAGGCCGGCGATCAGGTTCTCGGGGATGCCGCACAGGCCGAAGCCGCCGGACATGACCGTCATGCCGTCGAAGGTCACGCCCTCCAGCGCGGATGTGACGTCGGCGTAGATCTTACCCATCGCTCTCCCTCTTTTCATCGCCTGATGAATATCGGCGTGTTGGGTCACGCCTACTCCGGGGAAGCCGTCGGGGCAACGGTCTTTGTCGTCCTCCCGGCCTCGGGTCTCGGCGACAGCGGCGGTTGCCCATGAGGATCGGTCTTAACCCTGTCGTTCGCCTGTCGCGGGACCGGCATGGCGTTCGGGGGCGCCGTTAAGCTATAGGTAACCATGAGGATCGCGGCTCGGGGCAGGGGACTTTGCGCGCAGGCATCAACGGATTGACGGCGGCCCTGGTCGCGGGGGTCGTGATCGGCCTGCTGCTGACGCCGGACGGCCGCGCCTGGCTGCGCCATCCGACCCTGATGCTGGGCGGCGCGGCTAGCGCCTCGGCCAGTCCGCCCGAAGCTTCGCCGGCCCCGACGCCCATTCCAGCGGCGACGCCCGCTCCCGTCCCCGCCGCGCCGACCGTCACGTCGTTGAAGGACCGGCTGGCGCGAGGATCGTTGCGGGTCGGCGTGTTCGGCGATTCCATGGGCGACGGGCTGTGGACCGCCCTCTATCGCGACCTGAACGGCAGGGACGGAATGACGGTCGCGAAGTTCAGCGAGGTGTCGACGGGCCTGTCCCGCTACGACTACGTCGACGTCCAGGCCAAGACCGCGCGGCAGATCCGCGAGACGCCGGTGGATGTCGCCGTCATCCTGTTCGGCACCAATGACGCCCAGGGAATCAGCCTGGACGGCCAGATCCACGCCTTCGGCACGCCGGGATGGAAGGCGGCCTACGGCCAGCGGATCGACGACCTGGTGGGCCTGCTGCGGGCCAGGGACATCACTGTCTACTGGGTGGGCCTGCCGCGCATGAAGCGCGAGTCCTTCGACGCCCGCATGCAGCTGATCAATTCGGTGGTCGAGGGGCGGATGACGGCGCTGGGCGTGCCGCTGATCGAGACGACGACGGCGACGTCCGGTCCCTCGGGCGACTATGAGGCCTATCTGCCCGACCGGGAGGGGCGACGTCGGCTGATGCGCGCCAACGACGGGATCCACATGACCATGGCCGGCTACCTCCGCATCGCCGAGCCGGTGGCGGAGCGGCTGAGACGGGACGCGGGCCTGGCCGCGTCTGACAAGCCCGCGGCCTGAAGTGGCGGGCTGGGTCGCCCAGGCGGCGATGCTGTGGCTGGCCGTCCAGACGCCGCCGCCGGGTGAAGTTCCTTATGTGGCCATTGCGGCCCCGGCGCCCGGCGTCTCCACCTGTCCCGACGGCCTGTGCGGGACCGAGGCGCTGGACGGCGTCTTCGCGGCGCTCGAGGGGCTGGAGACCGGCGCGCGCGACCAGCCGGTCCACATCCTCCAGATCGGCGACAGCCATACGGCCGGCGACCGGATCACGGGGGCGCTGAGGGCGCGGCTGCAGGCGCGGTTCGGCGCCGCGGGCCGGGGCGTGCTGCCGCCCGGCGTTCCCTACGCCGGCTACGCCCCCTATCAGGTCCAGGTGGAGGCGACCGCCTGGCCGGCGACCCCGGCGGCGCCGTTGGGGCCCTACGCCGCGCCCGCCGAGCGGACCGGCCTGTCGGGCACGCGGGCCTGGGCGGGCGGTCCGGCGGCGCGCCTGATCCTGACCGCCGAGCCGGGGGCGGCGTTCGACGTGCTGGCGCTGTGCGGCGACGGCGGGCCGGCGGCGGGGATGATCGCCGTCACGAGCGAGGCGGGGATGCAGGTCGAGGATTTCCGCGCCGAGCAGGACCAGCCGCTGTGCCTGCGCCAGACCTTCGACCGGCCGGTCGCCCAGGCGATGCTGACGCCCATGGGCGCCGTGGCGCTGCACGACATCCGGCTGGAGCGTCGCGCGCCGGGGGTGATCGTCTCCAACCTGGGCGTGGTCGGATCGGGCCTACGCGACCTGGCGGGGCGCGACGAGGCGATCGTCGCCGTCGAACTGGCCGCTTGGCGGCCGGCGCTGGTCATCCTGGCCTATGGGGTGAACAACGGCTTCGACCCGGCGCTGGACCCCGTCGCCTATGAGGGCCTGCTGCGCGGCCAGGTGGAGCGGCTGCGGCGCCTGGCGCCGGCGGCGTCCCTGATGCTGCTGGGCGCGCCGGAGGGGTTGAAGGGCGGCCAGGTCGGCGGTTGCGGCGCGGACGGGACCCGGCGCGCCCCGGCGAACCTGGCGCTGGTCCGGGACGTGCAGCGCCGGGTCGCCGCCGACATGGGTGTGGCGTTCTGGGACTGGCATGGGCGCATGGGAGGGGACTGTTCGGCCGAACGGCTGGCGACGATGGCCGAGCCCTACATGCGGCCGGACCGGGTGCATTTCACCTCGGTCGGAGCCGACTGGATCGGGGGAATGCTGAGCGACGACCTGGCAACCGCCTATGAGCGCTGGAAGGCGCGGACGGTGGAGGCGGCGGACTGATGCTGTTCCCGACGCTGGCCTTCGCCGTCTTCTTCCTGGTCGTCTATGTCGCAGCCTGGAGCCTGGACCGGGAGAACGGCCGGCGGAAGCTGTTCCTGCTGCTGGCCAGCTGGTTCTTCTACGCCCAGTGGGATTGGCGGTTCGTGGGCCTGCTGATCGGTTCGGCGGTGCTGAACTGGGGCGTCGCGGCGCTGATCGCGCGGCGCGGACCGGGGCGGCGCGCCTGGCTGGTCGGCCTGGGGGTGGCCGCCAACCTGCTGATCCTGGGATTCTTCAAATACTACGGCTTCTTCGTCGAGCAGGCGGGCGACCTGCTGGCCCGCTTCGGCTGGGAGCGGGACCTGCCGCTGCTGCAGGTGGTGCTGCCGGTGGGGATCTCCTTCTTCACCTTCCAAGGGATCAGCTATGTGGTGGACGTGCATCGCGGCAGGACGCCGCCGGCGAACAGCCTGCTGGACGTGATGCTGCTGATGAGCTTCTTCCCGCACCTGGTCGCCGGGCCGATCGTACGGGCGTCGGACCTGTTGCCCCAGTTCGCGCGGACGCCGCGCCTGACGCGCGAGATGGCGACCCACGGCCTGCTGCTGATCGTCTGGGGGCTGTTCAAGAAGACGGTGATCGCCTCGGAACTGGCCACGCGGCTGGTCGATCCGGTGTTCTTCGATCCGTCGGCGCATGGAGCGGTGGACATCGCGGCGGCGGTCTATGGTTATGCGGTGCAGATCTACTGCGACTTCTCGGCCTATTCGGACATGGCGATCGGGATCGCGGCGCTGCTGGGCTATTCCTTCCCGAGGAATTTCGACCAGCCGTATCGGGCCGGGTCGATGCAGGCCTTCTGGCGGCGCTGGCACATCAGCCTGTCCAGCTGGCTGAGGGATTACCTCTATGTGCCGCTGGGCGGGGGGCGGAAGGGGCTGGTCTCAAGCTGCGTCAATGTGATGATCACCATGCTGCTGGGCGGGCTGTGGCATGGGGCGGCCTGGACCTTCGTGGCGTGGGGCGCGCTGCATGGCGGCGCGCAGGTGGTCGAGCGGCTGGGACGGGCGGCGCTGGGGGACCGCAAGGGGCCGCCGGCGTGGCTGGGCGTGCTGGTCACCTTCCACGTCGTGTGCCTGGGGTGGATCCTGTTCCGGGCCGAGACCTTCGGCCTGGCCATGCAGATGCTGGCGGGGCTGGGGCGGATGGGGACGGTCGATCTGCTGACGCCGTTCGTGCTGGTGCTGATCGTCGGCGGGTTGGCGATGCACTGGCTGCCGCCGCGCGCGGTCGAGGGGCTGGCCGAGCGGCTGAAGGCGGCGCCGTCGCCGACGTTGGGCGTGCTGATCGGCCTGGCGATCCTGCTCATCGAGGCGACGCGGCCCGAGGGCGTCGCCCCCTTCATCTACTTCCAGTTCTGAGGCGTTGATCCGGTCATGAGCGACGATCCGAACGATCCCGACGCGCCGCTGGAGCCGTTTCCCGCGAACTTCTCGGTCGCGCCGACGACCTCGCCGTTTCCGCCGCTGGAGCCGGCCGCGCCCGCCGATCCGCCCAGCGACTGGAACCAGGGCGCCGACGCCCACGACCTGCCGACGCGCGAGAACCGGCTGGTCGCCCTGGGCCGGTTCGCCTTTCCCCCGGCCGAGCCGCTGGACGACGAGGGCGAGGCGGCGCGGGCGCGGCGCTGGACCAGCCAGGCCATCGCGGTCGCCGTGGTCTTCCTGCTGATCTTCAACGCGGGATCGCTGCAGAACTGGTCGCGCCAGCAGCCGCCGGGCTGGACCCAGGCGACGGTGGAGCAGCTGTCGGACGTGTGGAGCGAACGGCTGGCGCTGCTGGGCGCCGACCAGCCGGGGCGCGGCGTGCGCGAGGCGTGGCGCGCCTTCCAGGACTGGCGCTTTCCGGGGCAGGACGCCCCCGCGCAATGAAAAAGGCCCGGCGCGGGGCCGGGCCTTTCCTGTCTTAGTTGACCGTCGCCTTGACGATCTTGCCCGGATTGCGGGGCGGTTCGCCCTTGGGCAGGGCGTCGACGTGTTCCATACCGGACTCGACCTGGCCCCAGACGGTGTACTGGCGGTCCAGGAAGGTGGCGTCGTCGAAGCAGATGAAGAACTGCGAGTTGGCGCTGTTCGGGTCCGAGGTGCGGGCCATGGAGCAGACGCCGCGCACGTGCGGCTCGGCCGAGAATTCCTGCTTCAGGTTCGGCTTGGACGAGCCGGAGGTGCCGGTGCCCGTCGGATCGCCGCCCTGGGCCATGAAGCCCGGGATCACGCGGTGGAAGACGACGCCGTCGTAGAAGCCTTCCTGGGCCAGTTCGGTGATGCGCTCGACGTGGCCGGGAGCCAGGTCGGGGCGCAGCTTGATGACCACGTCGCGGGCTTCGCCGTCGCCGGTGTCCAGGGTGAAGGTCAGGGTGTCGGCCATTTCGGTCGTCCTCTTGGTGTTTGTCGTGGGGCGGGTCATAGCCCGCAACGCCATGCGGGGCTATGTGGGAACGATGAGCGAAGACGAAAAGCCCCAAGAGCGCAGACGCATGGTCCGCCCGCCGTCCGGCGGCACGGCGGCCGGGCGCGGCATGGGCACGAAGATGAAGACGGCGGACACCAAGTCGATGTCCAGCCAGCAGTGGATCAAGCGTCAGCTGTCGGACAAATGGTCCGAAAAGGCGCGGGCCGAGGGCTGGCGGTCGCGCGCCGCCTTCAAGCTGATCGAGATCGACGACCGGTTCCGCCTGATCAAGCGGGGATCGCGGGTCATCGACCTGGGGGCGGCGCCCGGCGGCTGGGTGCAGGTGGCGCTGGACCGGGGCGCGGCGGCGGTGGCGGGCGTGGACCTGCTGATGATCGAGCCGATCCCCGGCGCGACGCTGCTTCAGGCGGACTTCACGCATCCGGGCGTGGACCAGCAGCTGATCGAGGCCATCGGCGGGCCGCCGGACCTGGTGCTGTCGGACATGGCGCACAACACGGTCGGCCACCGGCAGACGGACCACCTGAAGATCATCGCCCTGATCGAGATCGCCGCCGACTTCGCCATCCGCACCCTGCGTCCGGGCGGGGCCTTCGTGTCCAAGAACTTCCAGGGCGGGGACGCCGGCGGGGTGCTGGCGCGGCTGCGCGACGAGTTCGAGACGGTGAAATACGTCAAGCCGGCGTCGAGCCGAAAGGACAGCGCCGAGGTCTTTCTGGTGGCGTTGAACAAGAGGTAGGCGGTTTCCATCTCCTTTCCTCGCCACAGGCGCGGGTGCTTATCGAACGACGCTTGCTCGCCGGGTCATTTGAACGCCTGATATCAGCGCCGAGTTCGAAGGGCGCTTTCGACCCATGTTGGAAGTTCAGATTCGGACGACGTGGGTGGGGCCGTCTGCGTTGATCCACCACGTAGTTGCAAAATCCACCACTTCGTCGAGCGGCTCATCGGGGTGGCTTGACGTTGTAATGAACCGATCCTCGTCCGATCCGTCACCAACGATGAGCCAGTCGATCTCGTCTTCGATCTGCGCGCATCCCTCGCCTATGACAGCAATGAGGGAAACGTTGTCGGCGATACATTTCTCGACAAAGGCGGGTAGGAGCGTCTTGTCCGACAACGGCAACACCAGAACGATTTTTGGCTCGGTCGTCATTTGGCAAAGCTACAGTGAGCGAAGTCCGCTTTCCACCCTTTGCGGACCTTCCGTCACCGCGCCTAGCGTGGGAGATAGAGCAGGCATGATGAGCAGCAAGCCCCGCATCACCTTCAGCCGCACCAAGGACGGCTCTCTCGAAATCTGGCTGAACTCGGCAGGTCGCGATCTCTTTGTCAGCCAGCTTCAAGGACTGAGCGAGCAGAGCGATCACTTCCACATCATGCCGGAGGACATGCGTCCAGAGCTGCCCGCGCGCAATCTGTCTTACCGAGAGGGGGACGAGGTAATCGAGTGGGGCAAGGTATTGTTTCGGCCGGACGAGTGGGACGAAGAGCATTTTCCAAATGTCATGGACGATGCGGATTCGAACATCCGCTAGCGACCTAGCTGAAAGCCCGCTTTCGACCCGTTGCGGACTTTCGAGCCATCGGCGACAAGTTGCCATGTCTCGCTATCTGAAACCCGGCACGGTCGTTCGGCGCATCAACCATCCCGGCAACAGTTGGGAGGATGGTGTGGTCGTCCATTGTTGGCTGGACGATCAGCTTGGCATATTTGACTGCTATGTCGCCTTCTTCGGAAGCGCGATGCCAGAGGGCAAGCCTACAGAGAAACCATATATTCTGCGATACGCCTCAACGTCGCTGACAGAGATCAAGCCGGTTTCACCAAGGCGTGGCGACTATGAGTTAGTGATGGGAAGCGACTTGGGTGATCGAGACGGTATGTATCTCGAACTCAACGACGGTTCGATGGAGACAATGCCGCTCGGCGAGGTCTTTTACTCTGACATCGACGGCTCCATGACCGCATCCACGTTCGGCAATAGTCTGCCGCTTGATGCGGTGGAATGGATGATAGACGAGGCCAAAAGACGGCTTCCTCCAAGGCAGTAATGTCCGCTTCCCAGCCCGGAGAGACGGTCGTCATGCTCGCTCTAAGCGCCGACGACCGGATTTCCGGTCACAGTCTATCCTCGTCATTTTAGGACGTGGATGACGGAGGAGGGGGTCAGATTCGACCCGTGAAAGACGCCGCGATCAGGCGCAGGCGTTTCAGCGGCTCGGGCGCCGCCGCCGGGTCGCGCAGGGCGGCGTGGGCGACGGCGGGGAAGGCCGGGGCGGGCAGGGCGCGCAGGGCGCGATTGGCGTCGGGTCGCGCGTCGCGGGCGGCGTCGAGACGGCCGGTCTGGATCAGGCCCCACACTCGCGCGGCGGGATCGACGGCGGCGTCGTGCGCCGCGCCGGACAGGATGCGCGCCGCCTGTCGCGCGGGGCCGACGTAGAAGGCGTCCAGATCGTGCGGCTGGTCGTGGACGCGGCCGATGTGCGCCGTGATCAGGCCGTCGAAGGCGTCGCGGTCCAGGCCATGGCGGGCGATGACCGGCGTCAGCGCCTCCAGCACGGGATGGCCGATGCGGGCCGAACCGGCGAAGGCGGCCTCGATCTGTTCGGACCACCAAGTGTAGCGCATCTCGGCCAGCAGCGGCTGGGTGACGCGCGTGGGGATGGCCAGCAGCTCCGCTTCGAAGGCGTAAAGCGTGATCAGGTCGGCGCGGCGGGCGGCGTCCGGCACAAGCCGGCTGGACAGCCAGCGGTCCAGGTCGGCGGCGCGGACCTGGGCGTCGAGTTGGTCGTCAAAACGGCTCAAGCCGCGCGCGAGACCGCGAAGTCGGCCAGGTCCTCGAGCGCGGTGCGCCAGTCGGTGGCGGGCAGGATCGCCAGCGCCGCCTTGGCGCGGTCGGCGTAGTCGCCGGCCAGGTCCAGGGTGGCGCCGATGGCGCCCGAGCCGATCACCAGTTCGCTGGCGCGGGCGAAATCTTCGGGCGCGCGTTCGCCCTTGGTGACCGTGCGGTCCCAGAAGGCGTCCTCTCGGCCCCTGGTGCGGGCGACGGCCAGAAGCAGGGGCAGGGTGGCCTTGCCCTCGTTGAAGTCGTCGCCGGCGTTCTTGCCCAGGGCCTCGGCCGTCGCGCCATAGTCCAGGGCGTCGTCGGCCAGCTGGAAGGCGATGCCCAGGGCCATGCCGTAGTCGCGCAGCGCCTTGACCGCGTCGGCGTCAGCGCCCGCGCCGACCGCGCCGGCTTCGGCGGCGGCGGCGAACAGCTCGGCGGTCTTGGCCGAGATGATCTGCAGATAGGTGTCCTGATCCAGGTTCAGGTCGTGGGCGCGCGTCAGCTGCAGCACCTCGCCCTCGGAGATCACGCGCGACGCCTCGGCCAGGATGCCCAGGGCGCGCATCGAATCGGTCTCGACCATCAGCTCGAAGGCGCGGGCGAACAGGAAGTCGCCGACGAGGACGCTGGTGGGCGCGCCCCAGATCAGATGGGCGGCGACCTTGCCTCGGCGCAGCTCGGAGGCGTCGACGATGTCGTCGTGCAGCAGGGTGGCGGTGTGGATGAACTCGACCGCGGCGGCCAGCTTCTTGGACGACAGGATGTCGTCGCCGGCGCCGGTGGCGCGGGCGGCCGCGACAGTCACCAGGGGACGCAGGCGCTTGCCCCCGGCGGACACCAGATGTTCGGCCAGCTTGGGGATGATCGGCACGTCGGACTGCATCCGGTCCAGGATCAGGGCGTCCACGGCGGCCATGTCGGTCCCGGCCAGCCGGACGAGGGCGTTGACATCCCCCTTCGGGCGGGGCGCGGCGGCGATGGCGACGTCCAAAGGCGTTGCTTTCCAACGATCGCGTCGAGCCAAGGCCCTGACGCGGAGGCGATTCCGATCGCGCCGGCTTGCCCGATCGCGATGCGGCGCACAATGGTGATCGGTCCCCAGGGGGTCAAGGAGATTGAGGCCGTGGCGCCGACGCCCGACATCGTCGAGAACGGATTGCTGAACGGCCGGGTGCGGATGCGCCAGCCGGCGCGCGGCTATCGCGCCGGCATGGACGCGGCCTTGCTGGCGGCGGCGATTCCCGCCGCGCCGGGCGAACGGGTGTTCGAGGCCGGGTGCGGCGCGGGGGCGGTGCTGCTGCAACTGGCGGCGCGGCGGCCAGGTGTGCAACTGGTCGGGTTGGAGCGCGACGGCGCCATGGCGGGCCTGGCGCGGGAAAACGCCGGGCTGAACGGCCTGGAGGACCGGGTCGCGATTCGCGAAGGCCAGGTGACGGCGGGGTTTCGCGCCCTGGACCTGGCGCCCTTCGACTGGGCGATCTCCAATCCGCCCTTCTTCGACGATCCGGGAGCTCTGCGCGCGCCCTCGGCCGGCAAGCACGCCGCCTGGATGGCCGACGACGGGCTGGCGGCCTGGACCGCGCTGCTGCTCAAGGCGGTGCGCGAGGGCGGGCGGATCGTGATGATCCATCGCGCCGACCGGCTGGCCGACATCCTGGCGCTGCTGGGAGACAAGGCCGGATCGTTCACGGTGCGGCCGATCCATCCGTTCGCCGACGCACCGGCCAAACGGGTCCTGGTGCGGGCGGTCAAGACCGGCCGCGCGCCGTTGCGCCTGCTGCCCCCGCTGGTGCTGCACGACCGGGACGGCGCCAAGCACACGGCCGAGGCCGAAGCGATCCTGCGGGGAGAGGCGGCGCTGGACTGGTGACAGGAGCCGTTCGGCCCCTGCGGGCGCTTGGCGCGGGCCGGGCGGGCGTTTAAGGGAGCGCGCATGGACTTCCTCTCCTCCCCCGAACTCGTCAGCCAGCTCACGGCGCTGGGCCAGGTGCTGCTGATGGACCTGGTGCTGGCCGGCGACAACGCTGTCGCCGTGGGCCTGGCCGCCGCCGCCCTGCCGCAGGACCAGCGCCGCAAGGCCATCCTGGTCGGCCTGGCCGCCGCCGTGGTGCTGCGGATCGGCTTCGCCCTGATCACGGTGCAGTTGCTGGCCCTGGTCGGCCTGCTGCTGGCGGGCGGCCTGCTGCTGCTGTGGGTGTGCTGGAAGATGTGGCGTGAACTGCGCGAGCAGGCGACCCACGACCAGGCCGAGGCGGAGGCCGAACTGCAGCTGGCCATGAGCGTGGAGCACGGGACCGGGCCCTCGCCGGAGGAACTGGGCTTCAAGCGCAAGAGCTTCGGCGCCGCGCTGCTCCAGATCGTCATCGCCGACATCACCATGTCGCTGGACAATGTCCTGGCCGTCGCCGGCGCGGCGCACGAGCATCCGTGGATCATGGTGTTCGGCCTGATCCTGTCGATCGCCCTGATGGGCGTGGCGGCGACCTTCATCGCCAAGCTGCTGCACCGCCACCGCTGGATCGGCTACATCGGCCTGGTGGTGGTGCTCTATGTGGCCCTGCACATGATCTGGGACGGGGCGCGGCAGGTGGTGGTCCGCACCGGCAACATGGAGCAGTTCAACGCCTCGGCGCCGGCCTTCCTCGAGATCGGGCCGGAGGAGGCCGCGCATCACCTGGGCCAGCAGCAGTCTGAAGAGATCGCCGCGCCCGCACCGGCCGAACCGGGAGCGGGCCGATGAGCGTCGCCGAGGTCTCGGTCGAGGAAGCCGCCGCCTGGCTCGAGGCGGGCGAGGCGATCCTGATCGACGTGCGCGAGCCGGACGAGTTCGCCGCCGCGCGCATCGACGGCGCCGTGCCGGCGCCGCTCAGTCAGATGCCGGCCGCCTGGGAGGCGCTGGACCTGCCGGCCGACCGCAAGGTCATCGTCATGTGCCTGGCCGGCGGTCGCAGCCACCGCGTCTGCGCCTATGTCGGCCCGACCGGTCCCGACGGCCAGCCCCTCTTCAACCTGGCGGGCGGGATCAAGGCCTGGCACGCGGCGGGGTTGCCGGTGGTGTCCGCCGAAAAAACCTAAATTCCGCTCATTCCCGCGAAAGCGGGGCCAGTTCTTTCACGGCCTCGGTGCATGGGATCGCGAAAAGGGACACGCGGTCTGGCGGTCGAGTGCACGCTGGGTCCACGCTTTCGCGGGGATGAGCGGAGCGGGTTTATTCCGCCCCGCCGAAACGCTCCGACCATTCGGCGACCTGGGCGTCCTCGATCTTGGCGAACAGCACGCCCTGGGGTTCGACCTTGCCGCCGGCCGGCAGGACGTTCAGCAGGTCCGCGTCGGCGCCCGGCCAGCTCAAGTCGTCGACGCCGACGGAAGCGGCGATCTTCGGCGCGGTGAAGGGCAGGATCGGCGCGGCCAGGCGGGCGAACAGGGCGACCAGGTTCAGGCCGGTGCGGACGCTGACGGCGGCGCGGTCGCGGTCGGTCTTCAGCGCCGTCCACGGCGCCGCTTCCTGAAGATATTCGTTGCCCAGCACCCAGGCGGCGCGGACGGCCTGGGCGGCCTTGCGGAATTCCATCGCCTCGAACTGCTCGGTGGCCTCGGCGATGGCGGCGCGCAGGTCGGACTCGAGCTTGGCTTCGACCGGGCCGGGCTCGCCGCCCTCGGGCACGGCGCCGTCGAACTTGCTCTCCGCGAACTTGACGATGCGGTTGACGAAGTTGCCCAGGACGTCGGCCAGGTCCTTGTTGATGGCGCCCTGGAACTGCTCCCAGGTGAAGGCCGCGTCGGAATGTTCGGGACCGTAGGCGGTCAGATGCCAGCGCCAGTAGTCGGCCGGCAGCAGCTCCAGCGCCTGGTCCATGAAGACGCCGCGCTTCTGGCTGGTCGAGAACTTGCCGCCGTACCAGTTCAGCCAGTTGAAGGCCTTGAGCTGATCCACCGTCTTCCAAGGCTCGCCCGAGCCGATGATGGTGGCGGGGAAACTGACGGTGTGGAAGGCGACGTTGTCCTTGCCCATGAACTGGACATAGCGGACGTCGTCGGCGCCCTCGTCCAGACGCCACCAGGAGCGCCACTCGCCGCCCGTGGCGTCGGCCCATTCCTCGGTGGCGGCGATGTATTCGATGGGGGCGTCGAACCAGACGTAGAAGACCTTGTCCTCCATGCCGGGGCGGGGGAAGCCGTCCTTGGTCACCGGCACGCCCCAGGCCAGGTCGCGGGTGATGCCCCGGTCGATCAGCCCCTCGTCCAGATGCTTGTAGGCAATGGATTTTGCCAGCGGCTGCCAGCCCGTCTTGCCGTCCACCCAGGCGCGGATCTGCGGCTCGATCTTGGTCTGCAGCAAGTAGAGGTGGCGGGTGTCGCGCACCTCCAGGTTCCTCGAGCCCGAAACCGCCGAATAGGGGTCGATCAGGTCGGTCGGGTCCAGCAGGCGGCCGCAGTTGTCGCACTGGTCGCCGCGCGCCTTGGGATAGGCGCAGTGCGGGCATGTCCCCTCGACATAGCGGTCGGGCAGGAAGCGGGCGTCGTCGATCGAATAGATCATCCGATCGACCCGCTCCTCGATCAGGCCGTTCTTCTCCAGCGCCTCGGCGAAATGCTGGGTCAGGCGATGGTTCTGCGGGTTCGAGGAACGGCCGAACCAGTCGTAGCTCAGGCCGAAGGCCTCGCCCGCCCGCTTCTGGATCAGGTGCTGCTCGTCGCAATAGGTCCGCACGTCCTGGCCCGCGGCGGCGGCGGCCAGTTCGGCCGGGGTGCCGTGCTCGTCGGTGGCGCAGATGTAGAGGACCTCGTGATCCTGCGCCCGCTTGAACCGCGCCCACACATCCGCCGGCAGCATCGAGCCCGCCAGATTCCCCAGGTGCTTGATGCCGTTGATGTAGGGCAGCGCCGAGGTGATGAGGATGCGGGCCATGGTCGTCCAGGGAGTTCGGGGAAGGCGACGGATATAGAGCGGCCGGGCCTCCGCGTCACCTGTGCCGCTGGAAAGCGGTATGCGTTGAGTTCAGGTGGAGACAAGAGTCTTAAAGCGACCCATTGCGGACGATAATTTAGCGCCGAGCGACCGCCTCCTGAACCATGTCGAATACCCGTCGCGCGTCTGAGACGCCGATAAGCTGTGGCACGCCGTCCAGGCTGGGCACCCAAATACCAAAACCACCTGCTGCGAACATGTTCGCTTGGCCAAAGCGGATTGAGCCGCGACCGTCTTTCCGCTCGATCAGGCGAGCTTCAGGGAGGCGATCAATCGACACAGCCGTGAAGGCGCCGAATGGTCCCGGTCGGGAGATCAGCAGTCGATGTTCGGTCAATGCGTACCGGGTCTTCCCGCGCAGCCAAGCATCAAACCAGAAGCGGCCCCACATCACCGTGATACCGATCACGACGAACATCAGACCCCAGAGGACGAAAAAAGGACCCGCACCGGAACTGGCGGCAGTGGCTGTCCAAATAACCGCGAAGCCGATCCATACCACGCTGAAAGGCAGCAAAAAGGCG
Source organism: Pseudomonadota bacterium (assembly GCA_023390245.1). Classification (GTDB taxonomy): domain Bacteria; phylum Pseudomonadota; class Alphaproteobacteria; order Caulobacterales; family Caulobacteraceae; genus Brevundimonas. The sequence continues at coordinate 26,336 of JAEWDF010000064.1, read as the reverse complement.
TCCATGGTTGTGAACATCAGCCCGCTTGCTGGTCTACCGGACCATACGATCCGTTCGTTCGGCAGAAGCCGGTTAGAAAACGAGTCTCTTTCAAAATCCACAGAGCCATCCCCCACTACGCGTAGGGAAAGCATAGCGTCTGAGCGCCAAAACCTTCAATTGTCCGTCAGCGCGCTTCCTCCTTCGTCAGAGCTCGGGGCGACGTCCGCTAACCACCCATTGCGGACCTTCAGCCACCTGCTGCTAAGGTGACGATGGCATCACCACCACATGGAAGTTAGATGAGCTTGGCGTCCTTGGTATTGGTATTTGCCCTTCAAGGGCAGTTTCAAACGGATGATGGGATCATCCTCGCCATCAGCAATGACACCGCTTTTGTGTTGCCGCTTTCTAGTGTTCATCGCTCAGATCAAACGACGTCAGCTACGCTTGTCAGCATATACCCCGAAGTTGGCGAGGCTTGGGAGGAAGTCCGCCGAGACATGGCGGTTGAGATCAACTGCTCACTGGGTCAATGGCGTGTCACTGAGGAAAAGCGGATTGCTCGTGACGGGACTATCAAGCTTTCCGAGCCTCAAGTTCCGGGGTGGGAACCAATCCCCCCCTCCTACCCGCCTGCCGCGGCATTGAAGGCCATTGTTTGCGATGGCATCGACGTCTCGTCAGGTAAGTTGGTTGATTGGCAAGGTAGGCTTCCGGAAATAAGAGCGAGGCTGCGCTAGCGCGCTAGTGAGGGTCTGCTGGCCTCCCTCACGGTCATTCGGAAGGACCGCTCAGGGCTGTTCTCCAGCCGTCAGTCCTCACCGCCATCCGTCGCGCGATCCGCAGGAACCGGCCCGTCAGCAGGGCGCCGGAGATGACGCTGGCGACGATCACCGACCAGACCAGGCCGTTGACGCCGATGCGGTGGGCCAGCCACCAGCCCAGCGGGATCATGATGACGCCGTAGGACAGAAGATGCATCAGCGTCGGCCAGATCACGTCGCCGGCGGCGCGGTTGGCCTGGGCGGCGACGACCTGCTGGGCGTCGGCGACGAAGAACAGGGTGGCCAGGACCAGGGCCGGGGCGGCGATGGCCACGATCGCCGGATCGGTCGTATAGGCGCCGATCACCGGCCGCGCCCCCAGCCACAGGCCGATGGCGATGACGAAGGCCAGCACCGTCACGACGCCGACGCCGGTCAGGCCGCTGCGCATGACGCCGGGGGCGTCGCCCGCCCCATAGGCGCGACCGACCAGCACGGCGGTCGCCGACGCCAGGCCCATCGGCACCATGAAGACGATGGCGGACACATTGATGACGATAGCCCAGCTGGCGGTCTGGGCCGCGCCCAGCTGGCCGGCGAACAGGGTCATGGCGGCGAAGGCGCCGACCTCGATGAAGTTCGACGATCCGGCGCCGATGCCGACGCGGATCTGCTCGACCTCTATCGAACGGTCGCGCCTGGGCTTGGCGAACAGGCCCCAGGCCCGCGCCTCGGGCAGGCGCAGGATGAAGACGACCAGGAAGACCGCCAGGGCCGTGCGCGCGCCGAAGGTCGCCCAGGCTGAGGCCATGGCGCCGTCCACGCCCAGGCCCAGCATGTCCGGCACCAGCACGACGTTGAGCGCCAGATTGACCGCGTTAGCCACCCACATGGCCACCATGCCCGCCTTGGGCCGATGCAGGCCTTCCAGGAAGAACTGGGCGGCGACGGAGATCAGATAGGCCGGCATCGACAGGGCGAAGATCATCAGGACCGGCGAGGCGGCGTCGCCCAAGCCGTCCTCCAGCCCCATGTGCATCAGGCCGAACGGACCCAGCAGCATCAGGCCGACCATGGAGATCAGGCCGATCTGCAACGCATAGACCATGCCGCGCCGCAGGACGGCGCCGACCTCGTCGCCGCGTCCCTCGCCGCGCAGGCGGGCGGTGATGACCTGCACCCCCATCATCAGGCCGACGGCCGTGGTCAGCACCACCGACGACGGCGCCCAGGCCAGGGAGTGATAGGCCAGCTCGCGGCTGGCGTAGTGGCCCACCACGATGGCGTCGGTCAGCCCCATGGTCATGATGCCGACGCGCGCCAGCACCACCGGCCAAGCCAGGGCCAGCAGGTCGCGCAGGACGGATCGGGACTGAGGGCTGAGAAGAGACATGGGACGCGGGCTAAGGCCACGTCCCGCGTCCGTCGTCAACGGCCGCGTTCAGGCGGCGGCCCAGGCCTTCAGCGCCTCCAGCGCCCGAACGCTCATCAGCCGCTTCTTGGCCCGACCGCGATCCTTGGGCGGGATGCGCCGACCCTCGGCGTCGACGCGCGGCGCCTCCAGCGGCGGCAGCAGGCCGTAGTTGATGTTCATCGGCTGGAACTTCGCGCCTTCCAGGTGGCCGCCGGTGATGTGCCCGACCAGGGCGCCGATGGCGGTTTCGGGCGGCGGCGGGTCCAGGTCGTGGCCCAGCGCCTGGGCGGCGGCGAGGCGGCCGGTCAGCAGGCCCATTGCGGCGCTTTCGACATAGCCTTCCACCCCCGTCACCTGGCCGGCGAAGCGCAGGCGCGGCATGGCCTTCAGGCGCAACTGGCGGTCCAGCAGCCTGGGGCTGTTCAGGAAGGTGTTGCGGTGCAGGCCGCCCAGCCGGGCGAACTGGGCGTTCTGGAGGCCCGGGATCATACGGAACACCTCGGCCTGGGCCCCGTGCTTCAGCTTGGTCTGGAAGCCGACCATGTTGAACAGGGTGCCCAAGGCGTTGTCCTGGCGCAGCTGGACGATGGCGTGGGGCTTGACGGTCGGGTCGCGCGGATTGGTCAGGCCGACCGGCTTCATGGGGCCGTGGCGCAGGGTCTCGCGGCCGCGCTCGGCCATCACTTCGATCGGCAGGCAGCCGTCGAAATAGGGGACGTTCTCCCAGTCCTTGAACTCAGCCTTGGGGCCGTCCAGCAGGGCGTCGATGAAGGCCTCGTACTGGGCCTTGTCCATCGGGCAGTTGACGTAGGCCGCCTTGTCGCCGCCCGGCCCCTCCTTGTCGTAGCGCGACTGGCGCCAGGCTATGTCGAAGTCGATCGAGTCGGCGTGGACGATGGGGGCGATGGCGTCGAAGAAGCTGAGGCTTTCCTCGCCCGTCGCCTTCAGTATGGCCTCGGCCAGGTCCGGGGAGGTCAGCGGGCCGGTGGCGACGATGACGTTGTCCCAGTCCTCGGGCGGCAGGCCGGCGATCTCCTCGCGTACGATGGTCACCAGCGGATGGGCCTCGAGCTTCGCCGTCACCGCCTGGGAGAAGCCGTCGCGGTCGACCGCCAGGGCGCCGCCGGCGGGCACCTGGTTGGCGTCACCCGAGGCCATGACCAGGCTGTCCAGCGCCCGCATCTCGGCGTGCAGCAGGCCGACGGCGTTGTACTCCCAGTCGTCGGAACGGAAGGAATTGGAACAGACCAGTTCGGCCAGGCCGTCGGTCTGGTGGGCGTCGGTCCGCACGCCGTCGCGGCGCATCTCGTGCAGAACGACGGGTACGCCGGCCCGGGCGATCTGCCAGGCGGCCTCGGAGCCGGCCAGGCCGCCGCCGATGATGTGAACGGGAGAGGGGGAAACGGTCATCGCGGCCTCATAGCCGCCGGCTGGCCCGGTGTCATGATCCCCTGCTATACCGGCGCCAGGTCGGGGGTGGAATGTGGCCGAGGGCGACAGGCGATTGAGGCTGGGCGAGGCGCTGCCGGCGACGGCGGCGGGCGTGGCGCACGCCTGGCGCGGCGGCTGGGGCGCGATCGCGCTGAGCGCCGCGATCTGGAGTCTGCGGCCCTGGGTTCCCCAGACGGCGCGGCCGGTCTGGCTCGTGGTCGCGGTCGTGGCCGCCGTGATCCTGTGCGGCGCCCTGGCGCGGCTGACGGTCGCCGGGGACGACGAAGCGGCGCGGGGCCTGGGCCTCGGGCCGTTCGGGCTGCAACTGAAGGAGCTGGAGCTTCGCCTGGTCGGCGCCCTGGCGCTGTGCGGCGTCTTCATGACCATGATCCTGGCGGTCGCGGCCCTGGCGCTGCTTGCGGTGTTCGGCATGGCCGACCTGAACGCGGAGGCGATCCGACTGGGTCGCTGGGCCGAGGTCGGGCCCGCGTGGAAGCTGGCGCTGCTGGCCCTGCTGACCCTGGCGATCCTCTATGGGGTCGTCGTTCTCGCGGTGCGGCTGTCGCTGTTCGCGCCGGCGACGGCGGGGCGCGGCCACATGGTCTCGCTGAACAGCATGGGGATCGCACAGGGCGGTTTCCGGTCGCTGCTGGCCGACCTGTTGCTGAGCGCGGCGCCGGGCCTGGGCCTGCTGCTGCTGTGGAACGCGGGACGGCTGTCCGGCGCTGGGGGATGGGCGGTCGCCGCCGTCGTGCTGAACGCCGTGCAGGCGCCGGCGACCCTGGCCTTTCTCGGCGCCGCCTATCGCCGCCTGGAATACTGGACGCCCGAAGGAGGCGCACATGGCTGAGACCTTCTCCATCGGCGAGGCCATGGCCTCGCCGTTCCACGTCATCCGGCGCCATCCGCTGGCGGTCTTCGTCTGGGGTTTCCTGGTCATGGCGGTGAGCCTGGCCGGCGCGGGCATGGTCCTCGGCCTCCTGCGCGACCTGCCGCTGGCGGAGACGGCCGAGCCGCCGCCGGGATTCTTCGAACGTTTCCTGGCGATGCAGGGCCTGTCCCTGCTGGCGAACGTGGCGCAACTGGCGGCGGCGGTGGTGGTCTGGGCGGCGACCATGCGCGCGGCGCTGCGGATCGGCCGGCCGGATCGCGCCTTCTTCCTGCGCTTCGGGAAGGACGAACTGCACCTGGCCGTCATCGGCGTAGCCCTGTTCCTGGGGACCTATGTCGTGGTCATCGTCCTGGTCCTGCTGGGTGGAGCCCTGGTCGCGGTGCTGTGGCAAGCCAGCGAGGCGGCGGCGGTGCTCGCCGGCTCGGTCCTGATGCTGGCCCTGTTCGCCGCTGCGGCGGTCGCCATGGCGCGCCTGTCGCTGATCGCGCCCGCCAGCCTGATCCTGAACCGGCTGGCGTTCGTCGAGGGCTGGCGGCTGGGGCGGGGACGGACGCTGCGGCTGCTTGGCCTGCTGGCTTGCACCTGGCTCATCTATGTCGTCCTCTATGGGTGCGTGATGGCCGTGGTGGTGCTGATCGCCTTCGTCTCGGGCTTCCCGATGCATCTGATGACGGCGCCCGATCCGCAGACCCTGAACGACGTCTTGCCGTCGGGGACGACCCTGGCCTGGCTGGCGGTCGCAGTCCTGGGGCCGGGCGCCTTCCTGTACGGCGCGATCATGACGCTGCTGTGCGCGCCCTTCGCCTCGGCCTGCCGCCAGTTGATGGACGGTCCGGCCGTGGCGCGGCCGGGGGAGGATGCGCTAGCATCCTAACGAATCTCGCCAGGGAGCCCGGTCATGAGTTTTTCCGCGACAGACGCCGCCTTCGAGGGCTTCCGCGTCGTTCGGCGACGGCCGATCGTCGCCGTCATGTGGGGGCTGGTCTATCTGGTCCTGCTCCTGGCCGTCTTCGGCCTGTTCGCGGACCGATGGGCCGGAATCATGGCCGCGGCCGAGGCGCTGGAGCGGTCCAGCAGTCCGTCCGAGGCGGACATCCAGGCGCTGGGCTTCGCCTATATGGGCCTGCTGAGCTGGCTGGTCCCGCTGGGCCTGGTGTTCGGCGCGGTGCTGTCCGCCGCCGTGGCGCGCGCGGTGCTGCGGCCCGAGGAGAGCCGATGGGGCTATCTGCGGCTGGGCATGGATGAAGTGCGGGTGCTGGTCGTCAGCTTCGTGATCAGCATCATCGTCGGCCTGGCCGGCGGCGTCGGCCTGTTCGCGGCCAGCGCCCTGTTCGGCCTGGGCATGGCCAGCGGTCAGGCGATCTGGTTCCTGGTCGCCGTGATCGCGGCCCTGGCGGCGACCGCCCTGGTCGTCTGGCTGGCGGTGAAGCTGAGCCTGGCCGTGCCGATCACCGTCGACCGTCGCCGAATCGCCCTCGGCGCCTCGTTCGCGGCGACGCGCGGCCGGTTCTGGCCGCTGCTGGGCATGGCGGTCATCGCCATCGTCATGTCGATCATCGTCAGCCTGCTGGGCGGGATGATCACCGCGGCCGTGGAGTTGAGCGTCGGCGGGGTGCGGGCTCTGGGCCGCCTGGACGGCCTGCCCACCGGCGAGATCCTGGCCCAGGTCTGGCCCGGTCTGCTGGTCTGGTCGGTCGTCAACGCCTTCCTGTCGGCGCTGCAGATGGCGGTGATCTATGCGCCGTTCTCGGCGGCCTGGCGCGATATCCGGGGCCTGTCGGTCTCAATTTAAATCACAACGAGGGGGAGCGGACATCATGAAGGGCGTCGAACTCTACGCGCCGCGTCGGCCGGGTCACCGGCGGACCTGGACCTGGGCGGCCATCCTGCTGGGGGCGGTGTTCATGATCGCCGGCCAGGCCATCGCCGCCGTGCCGGCGATCATGACCGGCCTGATCGATCCGAGCGGCCAGGGGGGCTGGCAGGGCACCGCCTACATCCTGTTCGTCGGCTTCGGCCTGACCGCGATCATGGCGCTGGCCTGGGTCCGGCTGTTCGAGCGGCGGGGACCGGAGACGGTGGGCTTCAACGGACGCGGCCTTGTGCGGTTCGCGCGGGGCTACGGCCTGGGGCTGGCCTATCTGCTGGCCGTGGTCGGGATCATCGCCCTGCTGGGCGGCTATCGCGTCGAGGGCGCGGGGGTGCTGGGCGGGGCCTTCTCGCCGGCGGCCCTGGTCCCGCTGGTCGTGCTGCTGCTGGGCTTCATCGTCCAGGGCTCGACCGAGGAGATCGTCTTCCGCGGCTGGCTGATGCAACTGATCGCCTCGCGTCACGGCCTGTGGATCGCGATGTTGGTCAACGCCGTGCTGTTCGGCCTGGCCCATGGCGGCAACATCGAGCCCTCGCGCGAACTGGCGGTGGGCGTGGTCAACATCGTGCTGTTCGGCGTCTTCATCGGCCTCTACGCGGCGCGCGAGGGATCGCTGTGGGGCGTGTGCGGCTGGCATGCGGCGTGGAACTGGCTGCTGGGCCTGGGGTTCGGCCTGGAGGTCTCGGGCCAGGTGGTCGAGGCGACGCCGCTGGTGACCGACCTGGTCCCCTCGGCCTCGGCGCCGTGGTGGTTGACCGGCGCAGCCTTCGGTCCTGAGGCCAGCGTGGTGACCACGGCGCTGCTGCTGCTCAGCAGCGTGTGGATCGTCTGGCGGGGCCAGTTCTCGCGCCATCCGGTGGAGACGGCCGAAGGCTGAGCCGGCCGGCGATCACGCGGGCGTGTTTCCCCTGGGAGGCGCGCCCCCTTGCGCCGGCCCTTTCCAGGACCCATCCTCCCGGTTCGGAGTATCGAGCAGGAGTTCGACGATCATGATCAGCGCGCTGGCTACCGGTTTCGCCCTGTCCGCCCTGCTGCTCACGATCCTCCATGCCCGCCAGCCCGAACCCAAGCGCATCCCCGTCCGCGTTCGCGACGCTCGACAAGGTCGCCGCACGGACGCCTGACGGCGCCGTCCTCTTCGACAATCTGACGCTCGGCTTCGGCGCGGAACGCACCGGCGTCGTCGGCCGCAACGGCGCGGGCAAGAGCACCCTGCTGCGTCTGCTGTCCGGCGACCGGCCGCCTGACGCGGGCGTCGTGACGCGCGTTGGATCGGTCGCCCTGCTGGAGCAGCGCCGCGACATCGCCGCCGGCGAGACGGTCGCCCGGCTGCTGGGCGTCGGCCCGGCCTTCGCCGTGCTGGAGCGCGTCCTGGCCGGGACGGCGAGCGAGGCGGACCTGGCCGAGGCGGACTGGACCCTGGAGACGCGGATGGAGGCCGCGCTGCGGGAGGCGGGGCTGGACGGCCTGTCGCCGGACCGGGACGCCTCTGCGCTCAGCGGCGGGGAACAGACGCGGCTGCGGCTGGCCGGCGTCGTGCTGGCGCGGCCGGACCTGCTGCTGCTGGACGAGCCGACCAATCACCTGGACGCCGAAGGCCGCGCCCTGGTGGCGGATTTCGTGGCGCGCTGGCCCGGCGGCGTGGTCGCCGTCAGTCATGACCGCTCCCTGCTGCGCCGCATGGACCGGATCGTGGAGCTTTCGGGCCTGGGCGTCACGGTCCATGGCGGCGGCTACGACCGCTATGTCGAGGCGCGGACGGCGGCGCGAGAGGCGGCGGCGCGCGACCTGGCCTCGGCCGAACGCACCCGTGACCGGGCGGCCCGCGACGCCCAGGCCGCGCGGGAGCGCCAGGCCCGCCGCGACCGCGCCGGCCGCACGGCGCGGCTGGGCAGTTCCGACCCCAAGATCCTGCTGGACGCGCGGGCGGAACGCGCCGAACGCACGGCCGGCCGAGGGGAGGCCGTGTCCGCGCGCCTCAAGTCGGAGGCGGAAGCGACGCTGGCGACGGCCCAGGCGCGAGTCGAGCGGGTCCGGGACTTGGCGATCGCCCTGCCGCCGACTGGACTGGCCGCCGGCCGGACGGTGCTGGCGCTGGAACAGGCGGAATGGTCGACGCCGGAGGGCCGGCGCGTCGTCGGTCCGCTGGACCTGCGGCTGACAGGGCCGGAGCGCCTGGCCGTCACCGGGCCCAACGGCGCGGGCAAGAGCACCCTGCTGCGGCTGATGGCGGGCGAAATGGCGCCGACGGCCGGCCGGGTCGACCTCGGCGTCCCGGCCGCGCGGCTGGACCAGGAGGCCGCGATCCTGAGGCCGGGGGAGACGCTGGTCGAGGCCTGGCTGCGGCTGAATCCCGATGGCGACCTGAACGCCGCCCAGGCCGGCCTGGCGCGCTTCCTGTTCCGCAATCGCGCGGCGCACCGGCGGGTGAGGGACCTGTCCGGAGGCGAGCGGTTGCGGGCCGCCCTGGCCTGCGTGCTGACCGGCCCGTCGCCGGCGCAGCTGCTGATCCTGGATGAGCCGACCAACCACCTGGACCTGGCGGCGGTGGAGGCGGTGGAGGCGGCGCTGGCGGACTATGACGGCGCCCTGGTCGTGGTCAGCCACGATGCCGATTTCCTGGCGGCGGCGGGACTCCGGCGGCGGTTGATGCTGGGAGCGCTAGGCGGTCCGGATGATCCAGGTCACTGACCGGTGGCTTCATCCCCCATCACGCCGATCGTCATCCTCGGGCTTGACCCGAGGATCAGGCCTTCTCCCGCCGGTGCGAAGAGGCGGGTATCGTCCTCACCCTGCATCCGATCCTCGGGTCAAGCCCGAGGATGACGAAGAAGTACGAGAGGAGAGCCTGAGGTGGAAGGCGGAGGCGTGGGCTTCGGCGCCCGGAACCTCAGCCCCAGGCCTCGACCGCGCCGCGGCGGCGGATCGGGGCGGTGGATAGCTGGGTGCGCGGCTCGGCCTCGGCGCGGCCGAACAGCCAGCCCTGGCCGTACTGGACGCCCAGCTTGCGCAGGCGCTCGGCGACGGGCTCGCTCTCGATCATCTCGGCGATGACTTCCAGCCGCAGCGAGCGGCACAGGTCGACGATGCTGGCCGTCAGGGCCTGGGCGCGCTCGTCGGCGTCGATATCCCGGATCAAGGCGCCGTCGATCTTGACCGCGTCGACCGACAGCCTGCGCAGATAATCGTAGGAGGTCGAACCGGCGCCGAAATCGTCGATGCAGACCTTGATGCCGGCGTCGCGCAAGGCGGTCAGGCGGCGGTTGGCGGCCTCCAGGTCCGACAGGGCGGCGGTCTCGGTCACCTCTACGATCAGGCGGCGGCGTTCGTCCGGCGCGCCGGCGGTCATGCGCAGCAGGTTCTCGACATAGGTGTTGTCGCCGAGCGAGGCGCCCGAGGCGTTGACGGCCATCTTCAGCAGGCCGGCGCCCGGCTGGCGCATCCGTTTCAGCACCTTCTCGGCCACCGCCAGGTCGAAGGATTCGATCAGGGCCAGCTCCTCGGCCATGCGGATGGCCTGGGCCGGGCCGCTGTTGGCGTTGAAGCGCGCCAGGGCTTCGAAATGGTGCACGGCCCGGGAGTCGAGATGGACGATGGGCTGGTAATGGACCTGGAACTCGCGCGCCTTGACCACGGTGCGGAAGGCCTCGGCGTCCCGGAAGGTGCGTTTCAGCGAGTCGGAGAAGGCGATCTGGGGATTGGCCAGACCATCGCCCTTCAGGCAGCCATCGATGGCGTAGCGCATGGCCCGCAACACGCAGAGCGGGTCCGCGCCCCGGGGGATCTCTGCGTCGAAGGCCTGGGCGGCGACGGTCGCGCCCTCCATCCGCGCGGCCTCGACGATCTCGGCGGCCAGGTCGCGGCGGTCGTCGCCGGGACGGAGCAGGGCGAACCGGTCGTCGGTGATCTGGGCGGCGCTGGACTCGGCGGCGGCGCCGGACTGGAGCGTGGCCTCGATACGGCGGCCGACCCGGGCGGCGACCGCAGCCGGCAGGGTGTCCAGGCCGTGCACGTCGACGAAGGCCAGGGCCACGCCGGCCGGGCCGGCGCGCCCGACCGTCTGGGCGGCGGTGTCCAGGAATTCCTCGGCCGAGACCAGCGGCGGCGTCTCCAGGTCGGCCAGGGCGAAGGCCGGCCCTTCGTAGGTCAGGGCGCAGGACACGGCGGGCGCCAGTTGCGGCAGGACGAAGGCGCGCAGGGAGGCGCGGCGACCGCGGTCCTCGCCGCATTTCATGATGATCGGAGTCGCCGGCGCGCGGCCTCCGGCGGTCATCGACCGCGTGGCGCGCACGGCGGCGGCGCCCTGGTGCAGCAGGTCCTGGAGCGGGCGGCCCTGCCAGGCGGCGGCGTCCTGACCGGATTCCGCGCCGGCCCCGATGGCGAACGCGATCCGGCCCTGCTCGTCCAGTTCGACGAGGGCGTCCGCCGAGGCGAAGGCCAGACCCAGGAGGCGCGTGGTCAGCGACATGACGCCATGATGTCGCAGGCCGCTTAAAAAATCGGCAACGTCAACGGCTTGATCAGGCCGTGCGGTTCAGGGCCACGGCGCGGCCGTCGCCCTGGGCCGCGCGACCCGCGACGTCATAGGCCGAGGCGGGGACGCGGGCGATGGCCAGTTCCTGGGCGATGGTGCGCACCAGCCCTTCCGACACCACGCGGGCCGCCTCGACCGCGCCGGCGTAGCGCGACAGCACGGCCTCGAAGGTCTGGGTCACGGTCGCCAGGGTACGGCGATCCTCAAGCGGCGCGGGCGCGATCAGGGCCGGGTTCGCCTTCACCGCCGCGCATTCGCGCCGATACAGGTTCACCAGCTCCTGGGTCTGCTGCTGGCCGGCGGCCAGATCCTGCGGCCGGCGCGCCTCCAGCACCGCGATCTCGCGGGTCAGGCGGTCGGTCAGGCGCCGCGTCAGATCGATCAGGCCGCTCGCACGGGTCCTGGCCAGTTCGGCGTCGCTCATCGCCCGCCCTCCTGCATCTTGATCATCTCGGCCATCACGCGGTCGGCCAGACCGATTCCGCCGGCCCGGACCGTGGTCTTGGCCATCTCGTCGACCAGGAAGCTGCGCCAGGTCGCCTCGCCCTCGCCGCCGCCGAAGGGGCCGTCGGTCGGCAGGGTCTCGAACATCGGCTTCAGCATCTGGGCCAGGAAGACGGATTCGAACGCCTCGGCGGTCTCGCGCATGCGGGACCGGTCGGCGGCGGCCGGCGTCGTCGGCGCGCCCCGCAGCAGGTCGGGAGAGACAGCGAGGTCGCTCATCGTTACATCACCTCGATGTCGGCCTGGAGGGCGCCGGCGGACTTGATGGCCTGAAGGATGCTGATCATGTCGCGCGGGCTGACACCCAGGGTGTTCAGGCCGTTGACCAGGGTGGACAGGTCCGCCCCGCCGCCGCCGACGATGCGCATCTGGACGCCGCGATCCTCCTCAACGCTGACGCGCGAATCCGGCACGACGGCCGTCTGGCCCTGGCTGAAGGGGGCGGGCTGGCTGACGAACGGCTGTTCCTGGACCGAGATGGTCAGGTTGCCCTGGGCGATGGCGACGCGGGAGACGCGCACGGCCTCGCCCATGACGATGACGCCGTTGACCTCGTCGATCACCACCTTGGCCGGGGCGTCGACGGTGACAGGCAGGTTCTCGATCTGGCTGATGAAGCCGGCCATGCCCATTTGGCCGGGCGAGCGGATAGCGACGACCGCGCCGTTCTCCGCCAGGGCCGCGCCGGGGAAGGCTCCGTTGATGACGCCCGCCACCCGCTGCGCGGTGGTGAAGTCGGGATTGCGCAGGTTCAGCCGGACCTCGTTCATGTTCGCCAGTTCGAAGCCCGTCTCGCGCTCGACCGTTGCGCCCGAGGCGATGCGGCCCGCCGTCGGGACGCCGCGCGTGACCGAGGAACCGGATGCGCCCGAGGCCGAGACAGCGCCGGTCTGGATCGAGCCCTGGGCCACCGCATAAACCTGCCCATCCGCGCCCTGCAGCGCCGTGACCAGCAGGGTGCCGCCCAGCAGGCTCTTGGCGTCGCCCATGGTCGAGACGGCGACGTCGATGCGCGAGCCGGGCGTGGAGAAGGCCGGCAGGTCGGCCGTGACCATGACGGCGGCCAGGTTCTTGGTGTTGGCGGTGGCGTTGCGGATGTTGACGCCCAGGCGCTCCATCATCCCTTCCAGCGACTGGCGGGTGAAGGGCGAGTTGCGCAGGGAATCGCCGGTGCCATTCAGTCCCACGACCAGGCCGTAGCCGACCAGTTGGTTGGTGCGCACGCCCTCGACGGAGGCGATGTCCTTGATCCGCGACTGGGCGCAGGCCGCGCCGGCGGCGCAGGCCAGGGCCGCGGCGGCGAGGGCGGCGATGAATCGGGCAAGCAACTTCTGCATCGTTGGAGTGTCCTGGACGCGTTCGGTTGTCGGGCGTGCGAGGATCGTGCCGTTTGTCGAATGGTTGAAAAGCCTATGGAAAATTCGCAAAGCCGCCAGACCGTCCGGCACAATTTGCCGGGCCGTTAACCAAAAGGTCACCCGCGCCGGCGAAGGGTTGGGCGATGATCTGGAGAAGGCGTCGATGAAGGTCACCGGACCCGCTGGAACCAGCGCTGCGACGGGGGGGCGAGGCGCGGCCAAGGCCGCGAGCGGCTTTTCCCTGGGCGGAGCCGGTGCGGCTGCGCCCGCCGCGGCCGCCGCTGCGACCTCGGCTTCCGCCGGCGTCGCCGATGTTTCGGCGCTGATGGCCCTGCAGGGGGTGGAGGGGCCGCTGGAGCGGCGCCGGCGCGCCGTCCGGCGCGGCGGCGGCCTGCTGGACCGGCTTGACGACCTGAAACTGGCCCTGTTGTCGGGCGATGCGTCGGAGCCGACCGTGGAGCGGCTGGCCCGGGCCCTGCGTGAGGAGCGTCCCTCGGGCGAGGACGACGCCGGCCTGAACGGCGTGCTCGACCAGATCGATCTTCGCGCCTCGGTCGAACTGGCCAAGGCGGAGATGCGCCGTCGCCCCTGACGGGCGAACCAAGTCTCGGAAATTCATGGCCAAGCTGAGCGGGTGCGGGAGATTTGCCACGCCTGGCTCGATCTTTTTCCTCTTTCCGATCACGGAATCGCGAACCGCGTTGCCGTGACTCGCGAGCCTCTTTATACGGCCCATACGCCACAGGGGGGCGTGCTTTTAGAGCGTGAGTGCGATGAACGCATTGGCGTCTGTAGTGTCCGAAGAACCGGTCTCGTATCGGCCGTCGGATGACGAGTCGTTCATGAACGAGCGACAGTTGGCCTATTTCAAGAAGAAGCTGCTGGTCTGGAAGGACGACATCCTTCGCGAGTCCAAGGGCACGGTGGTCAATCTGAAGGCCGAGACCGAGAACCATCCCGATCTGGTGGATCGCGCGTCGTCGGAATCGGATCGGGCGCTGGAACTGCGGACCCGCGACCGCCAGCGCAAGTTGATCTCCAAGATCGACGAAGCGCTGCGCCGGATCGAGGACGGAACTTACGGCTATTGCGAGGACACGGGCGAGCCGATCGGCTTGGGACGGCTGGAAGCCCGTCCGACCGCGACTCTGTCGGTGGAGGCCCAGGAACGGCACGAGCGCCGCGAACGCGTGCACCGCGACGATTGATCAGGCGCCCGCCGCCGGTTCGACATCCGTGCGGGCGAAGTCGTCGCCCTTGTAGAGCAGGGCCGCGCCGCGCTCCTTGGCCAGGGCGTAGGCGAAGCAGTCTCCGAGATTCAACTTCGCCGGAGTGCGCTTGCCGAAGGCGACCTGGGCCTGGACCGCGAGTTTTGCTGTCACGTCGGTGGCGGGTGCGATGCGGATGTCGAAATTGGCGAGAAGCCTATCCAGGCGCTGGACGCCGTCATCGCCGCGTAAAGCCTGGACCCGGGTGTGCGCTTCCCAATATCCGATCGGCGACAAGACGCCGCTGGAGCGGGACAGGACTTCAAGGAAGGCGTCTTCTTCCGGCTCCTGAAGCAGGATGGCCACAAGCGCGGACGCATCGACGACGATCACTTCGGCAGGCCGCTTTCATCATAAAAATCGTCGTCCGTCAGAAGCGGTCCTACGATCGGCAAGGCGTTGAATTCCTCAATGATGCGCTTCGCCACCGCGATCTTGCGCTGGACTTCGGCCTCCCGAGCCATGTCCATTCGCGCCTCCCGCTCACGCGTCATCTCATCCACCAGATCGGTGATGGACACGCCTTCGCGCCGCGCCATGCTGCGCAGGCGCTCGGCGACTTCCGGCTTCTTGATCTGCACGGGTGCGTTCATGACAGGCGGGAGTTTATCATGACGCCGTCTTCGCTCCAAGCCGCGCCTTGACTTGGCGGGCGTGCGGCGCGACCTAGCCGCCTCGAATTCGAGGTCGCTGATCCCCCATGTCCGTCAAGGTCCGTTTCGCCCCGTCGCCGACGGGTAAGCTGCACGTCGGCAATGTCCGCACCGCCCTGGTGAACTGGCTGTTCGCGAAAGGGCAGGGCGGGTCGTTCATCCTGCGCATCGACGACACCGACCTGGCCCGCTCGACGCCCGAGTTCGAGCAGGGGATCGAGGACGACCTGACCTGGCTGGGCCTGACCTGGGACGAGCGCTACAACCAGTCCAAGCGCTTCGACCGTTATGAGGAAGCCGCCGAGCGGCTGAAGGCGTCGGGCCGGCTCTATCCCGCTTATGAGACGGCCGAGGAACTGGATCGCCGGCGCAAGGTGCAGTTGTCGCGCGGCCTGCCGCCGATCTACGACCGCGCCGCCCTGGACCTGACCGAGGCGCAGAAGGCCGCCTATGAGGCCGAGGGCCGGCGTCCGCACTGGCGCTTCAGGCTGGACGGCAAGCGCGTCGCCTGGGAGGACCTGGCGCGTGGACATGCCGAGGTCGACACGGCCTCCATGTCCGATCCCGTGCTGATCCGCGAGGACGGTCTGTTCCTCTACACCCTGCCGTCGGTCGTCGACGACATCGACATGGGCGTGACCCACATCATCCGGGGCGAGGACCACGTCACCAACACCGGGGCCCAGATCGAGATCTTCGAAGCGCTGGGCGCGGGAATCCCCGGCTTCGCCCACATGCCCCTGCTGGTCGGGGCGGACGGCGCGGCCCTGTCCAAGCGGCTGGGCTCGCTGTCCATCAGCGAGATGCGCGAGCAGGGCTACGAGCCGATCGCCATCACCAGCCACCTGGGGCGCATCGGCACCTCGGACCCGCTGGAAGTGGGCGAATCCGTGCAGGCGCTGGGCGAAAGCTTCGCCTTCTCCAAGATGGGGCGGTCGCCCGCCCGCTACGACACCGCGGACCTCGACCGGCTGAACGCCCAGGCGCTGCACGCGATGACCTATGCGACGGCCAGGCCGCGCCTTCAGGCGCTGGGCGCCGATCTCGGCGAGGCCTTTTGGAACGCGGTGCGGCCCAATCTGCAGACGTTCGGCGATGTCGCCGACATGGCCAGGATCGTGAAGGGACCGGTCACGCCGGTGATTGAGGACGCCGCCTTCGCGGAACAGGCTCTGGCGCTGCTGCCCGAGACGATCGGCGAGGACGCCTGGGCCGCCTGGACCGGCGCCGTGAAGGCCGAGACCGGCGCCAAGGGCAAGGCGCTGTTCATGCCGCTGCGCCTGGCGCTGACAGGCCAGGCGCACGGGCCGGACATGGCGGCGATGGTTCCGCTGATCGGCCGGGAGACCATCGTCCGGCGGTTGAGGGGCGAGACGGCCTGACGGCCGTCTCCGGACCCGTCAGGCGTTGCAGGCGACGATCTGCGCGTCGGTCAGGGCCACGCCCTTGTAGGTGAAGGCGGAGACGGCGCCGAGACGCTGGACCACGCGGCGGCAGGCGCGCGTCGCCGGCTGTTCGGCGCCGGCGCCTGAGGCTGTGCAGGCCGCGCCCTCGCAGGACCAGCGCACGCCGTCGATGATCACCGGACGAGCGGGCGCCGTGGCGGCGTCGACCAGGGTCAGGCTGGCGGCGGGCGTCTGGGCGACGGCGGGAGCGGCGGCGAACAGGGCGGCCGCGAGGAACAGGACACGCATGGGAGTCTTTCTCCGAGATTGGAACGACGGGACAGGTCGCGCCAATGTCAGTTTTTTTTAAAAACTGTCAATATCGGAGATCGGCAACGGAACGCTGGTAACTTAACGCCGATCATAATTCAATTCAGCGGGGCCGCCGGCTTGGATCTGCTCCATGGCCTGCTCCACCGTCCGGGCCACGGTCCAGGCGTCCAGGAAGCTGGCCGGCGTCATGCCCTCGGCGACGCTGTGCCGCATCAGGTCGAAGAAGTCGTTCCAGAAGCCGTTGACGTTCAGGAAGACGATCGGCTTGTGGTGCAGGTCCAGCCGCTTCCAGGACAGCAGTTCCACCACCTCCTCCAGCGTGCCGATGCCGCCCGGCGCCACGACGAAGGCGTCGGACTGGTCGTACATCAGTTGCTTGCGTTCGTGCATGGAGGTGACGACCACCGTCTCGACCTCGTCGAACAGACGCTCGCGGCTGCGCAGGAAGGCCGGCATGATGCCGACGACCCGCCCGCCCTCGGCATGGGCCGCGCGGGCGGCGGCGCCCATCAGGCCGACTCCGCCGCCGCCATAGACCAGCCGCCAGCCGCCTTCGGCCGTCGCGCGGCCGAAGGCGCGGGCGGCCTCCATATAGTCGGGGTGGGCGCTTTCGGACGAGGCGCAGAACAGGCAGACGGAGGGGCCATCGAAGGGCTGGATGGCGACGGGGGGCAGGGACATGACGCCTCTAGGACTGGATGAAACGGCGGGCCGGACGTTTTCGCATGGCCAAACCGCGGCCGGGCGAGCTAACACGCGCCGTCGCCGTGCGGCAGTCCTTCTATCGGGGATCGGGATGAAACGCAGCATCGTCCTTCTCGTCCTGTCCCTGATCGGGAGCGCAGCCTGTTCCCGCGAGCCGGCCGATGCGCCTGCCCACGCCGCGGCCGCCGCCGAGCCCAGCGCCTGGCTCCGGCCGCCGGAGGTCGCCGCCGTGGCGCGCCAGGGCGGGACGCTGATCGTCTCGGGAACGGCGGGGCCCAGGGCCCGCGTGGTGCTGCGCGGCTGGGAAGGTCAGGCCGTGGCGGCGTCGGCGGCGCTCGACGGGCGCTTCGACATTCGTCTGCCGGCGCCCTCCCAGGATGCGCTGCTGAGCCTGGAGGTGCAGTCCGGCGAGGAGACGTTCGCCGCGCCGACGCGCCTGCTGGTACTGCGGGACGAAACGGGACCGGCCGTCCTGCTGTCGGCGGGCCAGCCGACCCGACGGCTGGGGGCCGGCGGCCCGCTCGACGCCGTCGATTCGGACGGGACGGCGATGATCCTTTCCGGCCGCGCGGCCGCCGCGCCAACGGTGACCCTGGACGGACGACCCCTGCCCGTGGTTCTGGCGGACGGCCGGTGGCGCGCCGAGGCGTCGGCGTCGGCCGGCGTGATCCGCGTCGGCAAGAGGGTCTACGACTATCCCGGCGGCGCGGGAGCAGCGGGATTCTCGGCCGCGCGGGCCGGCGCGGGCTGGCGCGTCGTCTGGTCGCCGGAGGCGGGAGGGTCCCAGTCCGTCTGGCTTCCGGACGCGGCTTAGGAAAGCATTAACCTTGCCGGTTAATACCTTGGCCGTTCTCGCGTGAGTTCGAGAGCACCACCATCACCGAACCTGAATTCAGCCCGGCGCCCGCGTCGGGCTTCTTTTTGGCGGTTCAGGTGAAGGAGGCGGCGAGCGCCCAGCGCTGCGAACCTTCGCCGAAGGGGCGGAAGAACATGTCGCGATAGTGTTCGAACACTTCGATGATCTTCTGACGGAGATCGCCCGTGACCGCCTCGCCACGTTGGCGTCTCATGGCGGCGACGCAATCCACGACGAGATTCTGGTGGGCCGAGCCGCCCATGCTTCTGAGCACGGTCGCCACGTCCTGCGCCAGGTTTTCCAGACCATGCCTCGACGTCGTCTGAGCCATCCGGGAACTCCCCTTGTTCTCGACGGGAAACGCCTCGCAAAACCGCCGAGGAAGTGCAAGCGGAGCCGCGAAATTGTGATCGTGAGGGGAATTTAAGCTGACATCGCCCCGTTTCTGCGCCCTGATCGGCGCCGGGAGGGACCTTCATGACCACATTCGATCCGGCGGCCGCGACCGCCCAATGGCTGGCGACCCTGTCGCCCGAGGAGACCGCGCGGGCGGTCGCCTATACGCAAGGATCGCACTGGCTGATCCTGTGGAGCTTTCTGGTCTCGGCGCTGGTCGCCTGGATCATCGTGCGCAGCAACTGGCTGGTCGCGATCCGGGACCGGATGGAGCGGCGCCGGCGGCGCCCGCTGCTGACCAGCTTCGTCGCGGCCCTGGTCTATGGGGCGATGAGCTGGGTCCTGACCCTGCCCTGGGCGATCTACGAGAGCTGGTGGCGCGAGAAGCAGTACGGCCTGACCAGCCAGGCCTTCGGCGGCTGGCTGACCGAGGCGCTGATCGCCGCGGCCATCTCGGTCGTGATCACCAGCCTGCTCTTGGTGGCCATCTACGCCCTGATCCGTCGCGCGCGTCGCTGGTGGTGGGCCTGGGCGGCGGCCGTCACGGCGGTCTTCATGATCATCGGCCTGATCGTCTCGCCGATCCTGATCGAGCCGATCTTCAATACCTATACGCCGGCGCCGGACGGACCGGTGCGCGACGCCGTGGTCGCCCTGGCCCAGGAGACGGGGACGCCGTCGGACAAGATCTACATCTATGACGGCTCTCGCCAGTCGGACCGCTACACCGCCAACGTCTCGGGCCTGTTCGGCTCGGCCCGCGTGGCCATGAGCGACGTCATGTTCCAGAAGGGCGCCGACATCGCCGAGGTGAAGGGCGTGGTGGGCCATGAGATGGGCCATTACGTCCGCATGCACGTGCTGTGGATGGTGGGCGTGCTGATCGTGGTCGCGGCGCTGGCCTTCTGGCTGACGGACCGGCTCTATCCGCTGGGCCGGCGCCTGCTGGGCGCGCACCGGACGGGCGACATCTCCGATCCGGCCGGCCTGCCGGTGCTGGGTCTGGTCCTGGCCCTGCTCGGAGTGCTGGGGACGCCGGTGTTCGCCACCATGACGCGGACGATGGAGGCGGACGCGGACCACTTCTCGCTGGTGCACGCCAATGCGCCCGACGGCCTGGCCAAGGCGCTGGTGAAGACGGCGGAATATCGCGCGCCGTCGCCCTCCGCGATCGAGGAGTTCCTGTTCTACGACCATCCCAGCGTCGAGAACCGCGTGCGCCGCGCCATGGAATGGAAGGCGGCCCATCCGGAGACGGGCGCGCCGGCCGGGGAGGCGCGTCAGCCGCGCTTGCGCACGAACACCGTCCCGGCCGAATAGCCGGCGCCGAAGCTGCAGATCAGGCCGGTTTCGCCGGGCGCGAAGCCGTCGTTGTGCAGGTGGAAGGCGATGATCGAACCGGCCGAGGAGGTGTTGGCGTAGTCGTCCAGGATGATGACGTTCTCTTCCTCGGAAGGCTCGCGGCCCAGCACCTTCTTGCCGATCATCTGGTTCATGTTGATGTTGGCCTGGTGCAGCCACAGGCGTTTCAGCCCGTGCGGGTCCAGGCCCAGTTCGGCGGCGTGGCCGACGATCATCTCCGAGACCATCGGCACGACCTCCTTGAAGACCTTGCGGCCCTGCTGAACGAACAGCTTGTCGGTCGGGGCGCTGTCGTCGGCGGCGGGGGCGTCCAGGTGAGCAGTGTCGCGGGCCGCCCGGTTCAGGAAGCCGAAGTTGTTGCGGATGTTGTTGGAGAAGACCGTCTTCAGCCGCGTCCCTAGCACCTCCCAGCCGCCGGGTCCGGCCGTCTCGGCCGATTCGACGATGACGGCCGTGGCCACGTCGCCGAAGATGAAGTGGCTGTCGCGGTCGGTGAAGTTCAGGTGGGCCGAGCAGATTTCGGGGTTCACCATCAGCACGGCCTTGACCGAGCCCGAGGCGACGAAGTCCGCCGCCGTCTTGACGCCGAAGGTGGCCGAGGAGCAGGCCACGTTCATGTCGAAGGCGAAGCCCTCGATCCCCAGCGCCTGCTGCACCTCGATGGCCATGGCCGGATAGGGGCGCTGCATGTTGGAAGCGGCGCACAGGACCGCGCCGATCTCGGACGCCGGCTTGCCCCAGGCCTCAATCGCCTGGCGGGCGGCCTTCACCGCCATTTCGGCCAGCACCGACAGCTCGTCGTTGGACCGCTCGGGCAGGTTCGGCGCCATGCGGGCCGGGTCGATGACGCCCGACTTGTCCATGACGAAGCGGCTCTTGATGCCCGAGGCCTTCTCGATGAACTCGATCGAGGAATGGGTCTTGGGCTCCAGCTCGCCGGCGACGATGGCGGCGGCGTGCCGATCGTTCCAGGCGTCGGCCCAGGCGTTGTAGCTCTCGACCAGTTCGGCGTTGGAGACCGACTGTTCGGGGGTGAAGAGGCCGGTGGCGGCGATGACGGCGTTGGGCACTTCTTTTGTTTCCTATCGCTCGACGCGCGGCGTCTCGCTGCTTGAGGACCTGTCGCTCGACGCGCGGCGTCACGCGGCTTGAGGACTGTCCGTCCTCTTTGCGAACGCCCTCAATAGGACGGCGGCGGCGTCCGGTCGAGACTGGCGATGACGCCGGCGGCCCAGCGGCGGATCTGGCCGCGCGGCGCCTTGGGCGGCGGCTGGTCGCGGGCGGCGATCAGGGCTTCCACCAGGTCCTCGGCTTCGCAAGGCCAGCCGTGGGGCGTGACGTAGATCGGATAGGTGATCAGGGCGGCGTGGACCAGGTGGTCGACCGTCGCCCGACGCGTGCGCCGCTGGAACGCCAGTCGGTCGTCCGTCAGGCCCCAGCCGGCGTAGAAGGGACGGCCGTAGACCGACACCGCCTTGCCGCGCATCAGCGCCTCGAACCCCGTCAGGGAGGTGAGGGTGGCCACGCGGCGGCACGCGTTCAGGCAGTCGACGATGTCCAGCCCGTCCCCCACCGCATCGACCGAGGACAGCGCAGACGCATCCAGCCGGCCCGGCCGGTTGCCGGCCAGCACGTCGGGATGGTTGCGGTAGACCAGGAAGGCGTCCGGATGGTCGCGGCGCGCGGCCTCGACCAGGGCCGAGTTGGTGTTCAGGTCCGGCGCGCAGCCCAGCAGGATCGACTTGTCGTTCTCGACTTGGCCGACGACCAGCAGGATGTCGCGGCCGGCGGGCCAGCCGGTCGGCGCCTGGCCCTTCAGATTGTATTTGGACAGGCCCGTCTCGACCACGCGGCGGCGCAGGTGGGCGGCGCGCTCCAGCGCGTCGGGGGGCAGGTCGGAGGTCTCGATGAGCGTCTCCAGCCGGGACGGCCGGGCGGGGTCGTAATAGACGCCCTGGTCGTCCAGGGCGACGGACAGGGCGCCGACGAAGTCCGAGCCCAGGCCGCGCGAGCGGATGAAGCCGTCCTCCATGCGCACCGTGGGGCCGTCGAAGTCCGCCGCCGCCTGGCGGGTGGCCTCGCTCTCCTTGCCCGCCCACCAGATCAGCTTGCCGCCCGTCGCCCGGGCGTGGTCGGCGGCGCGGCGCGGCGACATAAAGTAGCGCATCGTCGCCTTGGGCGAGTTCAGCAGCCGACGCACGGGCGGCCGCTTGGCGGGGGCGAAACCGACGGCGGCCCAGGGGCCGGCCAGACGGTCGGCCCGGTCGCGCAGCGCGATCAGCCGCGCCAGCGCCTGTTCCGCCTCGCAGCGGCGGCCGGTCACCGGATCGACATAGCGGGTGTAGGCGATCAGGGCGGCGGCGGCGACCTGCTCCAACGAACGGCCCGCGCCCCGGCGGCCGGTGTCGACCGCGTCGGCCGTCAGGCCCCAGCCGGAATAGAAGGGCGCGCCGAAGCAGCGCACCGGCAGGCCGCGCAACAGGGCCTCGAACCCCAGGCCCGAGGTCACGCAATAGACAGCGTCGACCGCCGCCAACAGGTCGGCGGGCCGCACGTCGGCGTCGATCAGCGTCGCGCCGGTCAGGTCGGTGACGCAGCCGCGCTTGCGGCCGGCGGCGACGGCGGGATGGCGCTTGACGATCAGCTGGGCGTCCGGCTCGTCGCGGCGCGCGGCGGCCATCATGGCGTCGAAGCTGTCCTGCGTCGCCAGGCCGTATCCGATAGAGGCGTCGCCGTAGGTCTGGTCCACGATCAGCACCCGCCGGCCGGGCCTCAGGACCGCCGGATCGAGCGGCGCGCCCATGTTGGTCTTGGAGACGCCGGCGGCGACGATGCGGTCGATCAGCCGCCGCGCCCGCTGGGCCGTCGCCGCGTCGCACCAGGCGTCGGCGTCCAGGATCAGCCGTTCCAGCCGGCTGGGCCTTGTCGCGTCGTAATAGACGCCCAGGTCGTCGACGATCAGGCTGAGGCTGGCGGCGCCCGCCTCGCCCAGGCCGACGGAGCGGAGGAAGCCGTCCTCCAAGGCGACATAAGGCCGGTCGCGCTTCCTGGCCCAGCGGCGGCCGGCCGCCGCGCTGGGCTTCATGCCCCAGCCCAGCACGGCCCCGACGTCCCGGCCCGGCGCGCGGCGCAGGTCGTATTCGGGCAGGAAGGCCGACAGGAAGGGGACCCGGCGCACGCCGGGGGCGCAGACCCAGGCGGGCGTCGGGGCGGAAGAAGGGGGCGCGGCGGTCAAGACGGGTCCGTGAAGGTTGAAGCCGTGGTTTAGGGCGGTTGCGCCGGGCGGGCTAGGGCCGCATCGGCGCGGCGTGACGCGAGGCGCCGAATTGGCCTATTCGGCCGGGGATCGCTTGGGAGGCGTCATGACCGAATCCGTGCTGCTGGCCGTCGAGACCGGAGGGACCAAGATCGTCTGGCGGGTCGCCGGGCGCGACGGCGCGATGCTGGCCGAGGGCCGCTTCGCCACAGGCCGGCCGGAAGAGGCGGTGGAAGCCTTGGTCCAGGCCGTCGGCGGACGGCCGGTCGCGGCGCTGGGCGTGGCCAGCTTCGGGCCGCTGGTGGTCGATCCGCAGGACCCGGAGCGCGGGCGGATGCTGGCGACGCCCAAGCCGGGCTGGGCGGGGTTCAATCTGGCGCGGACGCTCTCGGAGCGGCTGGATGCGCCGTTCGCGGTGGACACCGACGTCAATGCAGCGGCGCTGGCGGAGGCGACGCTGGGCGCTGGGCGCGGGGCGCGGGCGGTCGCCTATGTCACCGTCGGCACCGGCATCGGCGGCGGCCTGTGCGTCGATGGCCGCACGCTGAAGGGCGCGCTGCATCCGGAGATCGGCCACCTGTCCGTGCGGCGCGCCGACGGCGACATCCAGGCCAGCGCCTGTCCCTTCCACGCCGACTGCGCCGAAGGGCTGGCGGCCGGGCCGGCGGTGCAGGCGCGGCTGAAGGGGCAGGCGCTGGAGGATGCGCCGGAGACGATGGCGACGGTCGCCGGCTATCTGGGGCAACTGGCGGCCGCGCTGGTGTTCGCCTGGGCGCCGGATCGGATGGTGTTCGGCGGCGGCGTGCTGTCCACGCCGGGCCTGCTGCACCGGATCGAAGCGGCGGCGCGGGAGACGGTGGCGGGCTACGGCTCGGCGGCGGTGATGGGGAGGGACGGCTATCTGGTTCCGGCCGCCCTGGCCGACGCGGGGCTGGAAGGCGCGCTGCTGATGGCGCGCGACATCGCCGGCTGAGCCATACGGAACGGGGCGCGGGGCGGACGGGTTGGCCTTCTGACGACAGAGCAGAAGGAGCGCGTCATGCCCCACCAGAACACGACCTCCTCCAAGGCGACGGCCCAGAATGCGGCGACGGACCCGCAGGCGCCCAACGACCGCGCCGTCGAACAGAACGACGCGGTGCGGCCCGAAGCCCGCAGCTACGCCGCCCCCGACTATCGCGACGCCAGCCTGGCCGCGCCGGCGGCGGGCGAGATGGGCGACTACGCCGATGACGGCGACGCCCTGGGCGCGGACGGGCTGCAACAGGGCGGCTCCAACGCCAATCGGCCGGTGAGGACCGAGGCGCGCGGCGGGCAGGGGCCCAAGACGGTCAAGGCCAACCGCGACATCGTGCGGGGCCGGAACTGAGGCCTTCCGGGCCGACGGTCGGCGTGGTCTAAGGCGCGGCATGAAGCACGCGATCCTCCTGGGCCTGGCGCTGGCCGTCGCCGGATGCAACGCCGGCCGCTCCGCCGTCGGCGGGGTGGAGCAGGTCGGCGCGGGCCTGGGCCAGGCGGTGACCGCGCCGCTGGAGGACTTCAATCTACGCCGGCAGATGATCCCCACGGTGCTGCTGCAGGCAGAGGCCAATCCCTACGACCTGCGCAATCTGAACCAGTGCACCACCATCGGCGCGGAGGTCGCGCGGCTGGACGAGGCGCTGGGACCCGACACGGACGAGCCGCCGCGCCAGAACGGCGCCTACGCCAGCGAGCAGGCGGCGGATGCGGCGGCCAAGGCGACGCTGAACGCCATCCGCGACACGACCACCGACTTCATCCCCGGCCGCAGCTGGATTCGCCGACTGAGCGGGGCCGACCAGCACAGCCGCCATGTCCAGTCCGCCATCCAGGCCGGGCGGATGCGCCGCGCCTTCCTGAAGGGCATCGGCATGCAGCGCAACTGCGCCCCGCCCGCCGCGCCCAGCTGGTTCACGCCCCGGCGGCGCTAAAGGGGACGTCAGCCGTTCGACGTGTGCCGGGCGTGGAAGTCGCGGCGGAACTGTTCGAAGCGACCCTCTGAAATCGCGGCGCGCATGGCCGCGGTCAGGGCCTGGTAGAAGGCGATGTTGTGCCAGCTGAGCAGCACCTTGCCGAGGATTTCGTCGGCGCGGATCAGGTGGTGCAGATAGGCCTTGGAATAACCGGACGAGGCCGGGCAGGGGAGGGTCGGGTCCAGCGGGTCCTGATCCTCGGCGAAGCGGGCGTTCTTCAGGTTCAGCGGGCCGTCCCAGGTCCAGGCCTGGCCGTGGCGGCCGGCGCGGGTGGGCAGCACGCAGTCGAACATGTCGACGCCGCGCCAGACGGCCTCGACCAGGTCGACCGGCTTGCCGACGCCCATCAGATAGCGCGGGCGGTCGGCGGGCAGGAATTCGGGCGCATAGTCCAGCACCTCGCACATGGCCTGGTGGCCTTCGCCCACGGCCAGGCCGCCGATGGCGTAGCCGTCGAAGCCGATCTCCTGAAGCTGTTCCGACGACTGGCGACGCAGGTCCTCATACGTCGAGCCCTGCTGGATGCCGAACAGGGCCTGGGTCTCGCGCTGGCCGAACCGCGCCTTGGAGCGGGCGCCCCAGCGGATCGACAGCGCCATGGCCGCACGGGCGGCGTCCTTCTCGGCGGGGAAGGCGACGCACTGGTCCAGCTGCATGGAGATGTCGGCGCCGATGCGGTCGGCCTGGATCTCGATGGAGCGTTCGGGCGTCAGCTCGTGCCTGGAGCCGTCGATGTGGCTGGAGAAGGTGACGGCGTGCTCGGTCAGCTTGGAGATGCCAGCCAGAGACATGACCTGGAAACCGCCTGAGTCGGTCAGGATCGGCTTGTCCCAGCCCATGAATTTGTGAAGGCCGCCGAGCCGCTGCATGCGCTCCGGGCCGGGGCGTAGCATCAGGTGATAGGTGTTGCCCAAGAGTATGTCGGCGCCGGTCGCCTTCACCTGGTCCACGGTCAGGGCCTTGACCGTGGCGGCGGTGCCGACGGGCATGAAGGCGGGCGTGCGGATGTCGCCGCGCGGGGTCTTCAGCACGCCGGTGCGGGCGCGGCCTTCGGTGGCGGCGATGTCGAAGGGAAAGGGCAAGGGCGGCTCGATCGTTGCGGGAGGCGGCATTTAGGCGCTGGAGGCGGGGTTGGCCACAGGCATGGGTGTTCGTCCCCGTCCTTTTGGGCGGAGTTGAGGAGGGCTGGGCGGAGCGCCGGGCGTTCGCCCGGAGATCGTGATGTGAATACCGTTTCGACGAAGGTCCGACGCTCCGCGCGGAGGATTGGCTGCAAGCTCGGGGCGTCGAGTGGTGGCGGTCTTATCGCCTAACCCCATAAGCCTGCGACGGGCCGGCGGCTCCTGCGAGAACCGTCCGGGTGCGGCCGAGTATCCCCC
>JAEWDF010000035.1 GCA_023390245.1 Pseudomonadota bacterium | reverse complement strand
GGCCAGCCCGTCGGCCAGGCGCAGCCGTTCGACCTCGGTCGCCGCCGCCCCCAGCCGCCGCGCCGCGCACGCCAGATTGATCACCCGGCGGGACAGGATGTCGGGCCCCCAGGCGAAGGGCGACCAGCGGGCGAAGGCGTCCTGCCAGGCCAGCGTCAGGCGCAGCGCCTCGCGCGCGCCGCGCTCGCCCTGGGCCATCAGGGCCGGCAGCCAGTTGAAGGCGTGGAGCTCCACCGCGAAGGCGCGCGAGGGGCTGGGCCGGTTCCACGGATCGGCCGGCGGCTCCGCCTCCAGCGACGAGCCGGCCAGGATGAACCGGCCCGCCAGCAGGTTCTTGCCCTGCGCCGGATCGTGCGGACGGAAGTCGCGCGGCGTGGCGGCGAAGGCGCTGGGCTTGCCGCCGCCCAGCGTCAGGCCGTAGCCCGGCAGGCCGTACAGTTCGATCCACAGCTGGCGGGTCAGCAGGCGTCCGGCCAGGGCGGGCCACAGCGCGGGCCCGGCCTTCACCTCGCCGGCGCGGACCGGGGTGCGCACGGGCGCGCCCGGAAGGCCGGGGATATGTCCGGACGAGACGTCGGGGCCCCCGTCGCGGGGGGCGAAGGGACCGAGCGGGCTCACGCCGCTTCCGGCATGGCCTTGAGGGCGGCGATATTGGCGCCATAGGCCTCATGGCCGCCCCTGAACACGAAGGAGCCGGCCACCAGGGCGTCGGCGCCGGCGGCGACGCAGGCCGCCGCATTGGCCGAGGTCACCCCGCCGTCGACCTGGAGATGCGCGGACGAGCCGGCGCGGTCCAGGATGTCGCGCGCCCGCCCGATCTTGCGCAGGGCGCTGTCGATGAATTTCTGCCCGCCGAAGCCGGGATTGACCGACATGATCAGCACCAGATCGACCAGGTCGACCACTTCCTCCAACACCGACAGCGGCGTGCCGGGGTTGAACACCAGCCCGGCCTTGGCCCCCAGTTGGCGGATGCGCCCCAGGGTGCGGTGGATGTGCGGCCCGCTTTCGGGATGGACCGACAGGATGTCGGCGCCGGCGTCGCGATAGGCCTCCAGCCAGTTGTCGACCGGGGCGACCATCAGGTGAACGTCGAACGGCAGGGACGAATGCGGCCGGATCGCCTTCACCAGGTCCGGGCCCAGCGTCAGGTTCGGCACGAAATGGCCGTCCATGACGTCGACGTGGATCCAGTCGGCGCCGGCGCCTTCCAGCGCGCGAACCTCTTCACCCAGCCGCGAGAAGTCGCTGGCGAGGATGGACGGACAGATCAGCGGAGATGCGGCCATGCGCCGGGGATAGGACGGGACGGCGCCGGGGGCAAGGCGGTCCCGGAGGCGGATTTGCCTTCCCGCCGTCCATGCCAATGCACCGATATCGTCCTTCCGGGCCTGAGCGTAGCGAAGAGCCCGGAATCCAGGGCCGCATCACGCGTCGGAGCAGACGTCCTGGATTCCGGGTTCGTCCTGCGGACGCCCCGGAAAGACGATTGAAGGCTGCCGACCCGTCCTACAGCCCCAGCCGACGCGCCCTGGCGGCGATCTCCAGCAGCAGCCGCTCGGCGATCAGCTGGTCCGGCATGCCGGTCGTCTTGGTCGCCACGTCGGCGGCGTTGATGCTTTCCAGCACCTCGTCCAGCAGCTCCAGCCGCCAGGCGCGCGCCTGTCTCAGGATTTCAGCCTCCTGCTTCCAGAACACGCCGGCGGCCTTGGCGGCCTCCTTGGCGTTGGCGCCGTTGGCCTGCAGGATGTTGATGCGGCGCAGCTTGCCCAGGTGGATCGACGCCTGGCGCACGGCCATGACCGAGGATTCACCCTCCGCGAACGCCCGCCGCAGCCCCGACTGGGCCGGACCGGCGCGGCCGCCGAACGCCTGGAGCGCCGCATCGGCCAGGGAGGCGTCGGGTTCGACGCCCAGGTGCTGCTCCAGTTCGGCGGTGTCCACGGTGCGGCCCGAACCGGGGCCGATGAACAGGGCCAGGCGCTCGATCTCCTGGCGCATCAGGCCGCGTTCGCGCGGCAGGCGGGCGACGAAGCGGTCCAGGGCGTCGGCGGTCAGCCCGACCTTGTCGGCGGCCAGGGCCTCGCGCGTCATGCGGGCGACATCGCCGGTCTCGTCCTCGTAGCAGACGACGCCGACCGCGCCGACCTCCTTTTCGGCCGTCTTCCTCAGGGCTGAGTCGCGGCCGAGCTGATCCGCCTCGACCACCAGCATGGCGTCGGGATTGAAGCGCCCCTCGGCGTGCGTCTTCAGGGCGGCGGCCAGGGCCTTGTCCAGGCCGGGCTTGAGCGTGGACAGCCGCACCCGCACCAGCCGCCGGCCGCCCATCAGCGACATGGCCGTCAGGGCGTCTTCCAGCCGGGCCTCGTCGCCGTCGATGTCGCTGTCGGTCAGGACCGTGACGTTGAAGGGATCGGTCAGGTCCGGGGTGACCGTCCGGCACAGAATCTCGGCGCGCTCGGCGACGCCGGAGCGGTCCTTGCCGTGGATTACCGCCGCCCGGACCTGCGGATCGGGCGCCTTCAGGAAGCGGTCGATCTCGGGGCGTTTGGAGAGGATCACCGGCCCGAGAGCGCCTGCATCAGGTCCAGCCGGATCAGGCGGGACAGTTCGGCGGCGGCGCGCTCCTCGCCGTCCTGCTGGGCGGCGATGGCGGCGTAGGGCTGGTCGGCTGCGGCGTAGGTGGTGGTGACCGTCTCCTCGCCCGTGACGGGATCGCCGCCCGAGGTCGGCGTCAGGGTCCAGGTCGCCTTGACCGTCAATTCATAGCGTGTGGCCGTGTCGTCGATCCGGCGGCCCAGCGAGCGGCGGCTCTGCTCGGCCTGGGTGGTCAGGCGATAGAGCGGCGGGGCCGAACGATCGAACGCCAGGGCGTCCTCCAGCTGCTCGCGCAGGCGATAGCCCAGCCGGTCGTCCTGTCCCGTCACGGCGATCCGGCGGATGGCCGAGCCCGTCGCCGGTTCGGCGTACAGGGGCGTGAAGCCGCAGGCCGAGACCAGCGGCGCCGTCATGGCCAGGACCGGGGCGACCAGGATCAGGGCGCGCTTCATCAGCCGGCCACCAGATTGACGATGCGGTCCTTGACCACGACGATCTTCCTCACGCTCAGGCCCTCCAGACGCGCCTTGACGGTTTCGTCGGCCAGGACCAGCGCCTCGACCTCGGCCGGCTCGGAGCCGCGCGCCACGCGGATTTCCGCCCGGCGCTTGCCGTTGATCTGGATCGGCAGGACCACCTCGTCGTCGGCCGCCAGCGCCGCGTCCCACTGGGGCCAGGGCGCATCCAGGACCATGCCGTCTTCGCCCAGCCGGGTCCAGCCTTCCTCGGCCAGGTGCGGGACGAAGGGGGCGATCAACCGCGCCAGGGCGCTGAGAGCCTCGCGCCGGGCCTCGCTTCCGGCCTTGTCGTGGTCGCGCACGGTGGCGACGAAGGCGTAGAGCTTGGCGATTGCGGAGTTGAAGCGGAAGCCCTCGACCCCCTCGGTCACGGCCTTGATGGCCTTGTGCGTCTCACGGACCAGGGCGGCGTCGGCGGCCTGGTCGCCCGGCGCGCCGGGTTCATAGGCGTCGAACAGGGCCCAGGCGCGCTGGACGAAGCGGCTGGCGCCCTCGACCCCGCCGGGGGTCCACTGCACGTCGCGCTCGGGCGGGCTGTCGGACAGGACGAACAGGCGGCCGGCGTCGACGCCGTGGCTTTCCAGGATTTCGGCCGGGGCGACGACGTTCTTCTTGGACTTGGACATCTTCTCGATGTCCCCGATCGTCAGGGCGGCGCCGGTCGACAGGCGGGTGGCGATCCGCTGGCCGTCCACCGTCTCGATCCGCACGTCGGTGGGCTCGACCCAGCGGGGCTTTCCGATCTCGTCCTGGCCCTCGAAATAGGTCTCGTGGACCACCATGCCCTGGGTGAATAGGCCGGCGAAGGGCTCCTTGACGCTCATCATTCCGGCGTCGGTCAGGGCGCGGGTGATGAAGCGGGCGTAGAGCAGGTGCAGCACCGCGTGCTCGACGCCGCCGATATACTGGTCGACCGGCAGCCAGCGGTCGGCTGCGGCCTTGTCGATCGGCGCCTCGGCCTTCGGGTCGGTGAAGCGGGCGAAGTACCAGCTGGAATCGACGAAGGTGTCCAGGGTGTCGGTCTCGCGCGTCGCCGCGCCGCCGCACGTGGGACAGGACACGTGCTTCCAGGTCGGGTGGCGGTCCAGCGGATTGCCGGGAACGTCGAAGGTCACGTCGTCGGGCAGTTCGACCGGCAGCTGGTCGGCGGGGACCTCGACCGGGCCGCAGGACGGGCAGTGGATGATCGGGATCGGGCAGCCCCAGTAGCGCTGGCGGCTGACGCCCCAGTCGCGCAGGCGGTATATGGTCGCGCCCTTGCCCTGGCCGGCGGCCTCGATCCGGGCGATGGCCTCGGCCTTGGCGGTCTCGACGTCCATTCCGTCCAGGAAGTCGGAGTTGAATATCCGGCCCGGCCCGACATAGGCCTCGGCGCCGATCTCGATGGTGTCGGCGTCGTCCGGCTTGACCACGGGGGTCACCGGCAGATCGTATTTGCGGGCGAAGTCCAGGTCGCGCTGGTCATGGGCTGGGCAGCCGAAGATGGCGCCGGATCCATAGGTCGACAGCACGAAGTTGGCGGCCCAGACCGGCACGGTGCGCTCCGGATCGAACGGGTGGCGCACGCGCACCCCCAGGTCGACGCCGTGCTTTTCCGCCTTCTCGATGTCGGCCTCGCTGGTCCCCCTGTGGGCGCAGTCCTCGACGAAGGCCGCGACGTCGGCCCGATGTTCGGCGATGGCCTTGGTCAGCGGATGGTCGGGGGCCAGGGCCAGGAAACTGGCGCCGAACAGGGTGTCGGGCCGGGTGGTGTAGACCTCGATCGGGTCGCGGGCGTGGTTCGGCTCGCCCTCGGGCGAGGCGGGCAGGAATTCCGGGGCCTCGACGATCGGCCACCACAGGGTCGCGCCCTTGGACTTGCCGATCCAGTTCTCCTGCATCAGCCGGACCTTCTCGGGCCAGCGGTCCAGGGTCTTCAGCCCGTCGATCAGGTCGTCGGCGTAGTCGGTGATGCGCAGGAACCACTGGTTCAGCTTGCGCTTCTCGACCAGGGCGCCCGAGCGCCAGCCGCGCCCGTCGATCACCTGTTCATTGGCCAGGACGGTGTTGTCGACCGGGTCCCAGTTGACCACCCCGTCCTTCCTGTAGACCAGGCCGCGCCGATACAGTTCCAGGAACCAGGCCTGCTGCTTGCCATAGTAGTCCGGGTCGCAGGTCGCGAACTCGCGGCTCCAGTCCAGCGACAGGCCCAGCAGCTTCAGCTGGGCGCGCATGGTGGCGATATTGTCGTAGGTCCAGCCCTTGGGATGGACGCCGCGCTCCATGGCCGCGTTCTCGGCCGGCATGCCGAAGGCGTCCCAGCCCATCGGGTGCAGCACGTCGAACCCCTGCGCGCGCTTGTAGCGCGCCACCACGTCGCCCATCACATAGTTGCGGGCGTGTCCCATATGGATGTTGCCCGACGGATAGGGGAACATCTCCAGCACATAGTATTTCGGCCGGCCCGTATCCTTGGTGACGAAGGCGTCGGCTTCGGCCCAGCGGGCCTGCTGGCGGGGTTCGGCGGTCTTGGGGTCGTAACGGGCCACGGTCGTCCTGAAAGTCAAAAGGGCGCTGCCGCCCTCCAGGCTCACCTAGCCCGAAGCACGACAGCGCCCAAGAAGATTTGCGCCTCGAAGCGAAGGCGCCCGCGCTCAAGCAGCCCAACGGGCGGTAGCGCGACAAACATGCGCTCAAGCAGCCCGAAGGGCGGTAGCGCCAAACAAACAGCCGACGCGGGCGTCAGCCCGCGTTGGCCAGGTTCAGCTGGCGGGCCTTGGTCAGGATGGCGTTCTCCAGGTCCGCCTCGGTCTGGGCGGCGACCGGGGCGGTGGTCCACTGGCCGTCGGCGCCCTTGACCTCCTTGGTCACCGTCACGTTCAGCGCATCGGCGCGCAGGCGGGTGTCCAGGATGAAGACGGTCGCCTTGAAGCGCTCGTTCGGGGTCTGCGGATTGACGTACCAGTCGTAGTTGACCACGCCGCCCCACGGATCGGCGCTGGCCAGCGGCATGAAGCTGAGCGTGTCCAGCGTGGCGCGCCACAGATAGCCGTTGACGCCGATGCCCTGCTGCACGTCCGCCTTGGGCGCGGCCTTCTTGCCGCCGATAAACGGGACCGAGCAGGCCGAAAGGCCGAGGCCGGCGACCAGGGCGACGGCGACGCCGCGAACCAGGGCCTTGTTGAGGCTCATCAAGGAAGTCTCCGTAACTTTGAGGGCGCGACGACCCTTCCGGTCCCCGCGCGCACGGCTTCGCGCGCCCGAGGACGCCGCAGCCGCGCTCTATAACACGGCGAAAAGGGGCGATGACAAGGCGAAGCCGCCGCGTCGGGTCCGCGTTCGATGACAGGCGTGCGACAGGCGAACCTTTTCCGCCCAATTCCCGTGACGCATGAGACACATCGCAGCGCAACAATGCATGGAACCGCGTTATGCCGGCCGCGTTGCGTTGACCGGGCGGACACCCGGTGTCTAATCGCGAGGTCCACGGTCGCATAAGGCCGGTTCAGGTTCGAGGATCCTCCGGGATCGAAGGGTTGGAAATGCGTCTCGGCGTTTTCATGGCGGGTCTGGTTGCGACCTCGGCGTTCGCCGGGGCGGCGCTGGCCGCCGCGCCCCAGACGCCGCGCCCGTCCGCCGTCTCCCTCAGCGAGGCCCAGGCGGCCCAGCGCAACGCGCCGTCCCAGCAGCGCCGGGGCCTGCGCCTGAACGAGAACGGCCGTTGGGGCCTCGACTTCAACCTGAACCAGCCCGTCGGCCGTGAGACCGACTGGGGCGATGTCGAGGCCGGCGCCTACTACCGCCTGAACGATCGGCTGCGCGTCGGCGCCGCCGCCGCCGTGGCCACGCCCGAGGCCGACCCGGCCCGCGCCCCCGAGACCAACGGCCGCGCCCAGCCGCGCGTGCGGCTGGAGACCATCTTCAAGTTCTGATCGAGACGGTCGGCGCTTCGCGCGTTCTCCATCCCCTCGCCTCATTCGGACTTCCGACGTCGTCTTTCCGGGGCTGAGCGGAGCGAAGAACCTGGAATCCAGGGGCCGCTATCCCGAACGGACCCGCTGGAGTCGTCGTCCTGGGTTCCGGGTTCGTCCTGCGGACGCCCCGGAAGGACGGCAAATCTAGGCGAAGGCGGCCTGGATCGCCTCCACCCCCGCCAGTCCGCAGGCGCCGCTGTCCGCCAGGCGCGCCGCATTGTCGGCCCCGACGCCGCCCAGGGCGTAGACCGGCGCGCCGGCTGTCGCCGCCTTGCGCGCGAATCCCGCCACGCCCAGCGCGGTCTTCCCCGCCGAGGCGCCGCCGGCCGGGAAGACCGGCGACAGCACCAGGGCGTCCACGCCGACAGGCGCCGGCTCCGCGCCGTGCCAGGCGGCGGTCACCCGCCATTCGGGCCGGCGCGCCTTCAGTTCCGCCGCCCGGCCGGCCGCGCGCTCGGGCAGGTGGACGCCGTCCGCCCCGATCCGCTCGGCCAG
>JAEWDF010000075.1 GCA_023390245.1 Pseudomonadota bacterium | reverse complement strand
GGCGTGTGGCGCGCCGCCTGGGGCACGCTGAGCTGGCCCGAGGCGGGCAAGAGCCTGGTCCTGTATCTGCTGACCGCGGCCCTGTGCGCCGCCGCCGCGATCGGCGCCCTGCTGCCGGTGGCCGAGGGCGACCCGGCTGCCGCCCTGCGCCCAGGCGGAGGAGCAGGCGCTCAGCAGCGGCTCGGGCGTCACGACCAGCACGCGGGCGCCGGCGCGGGCGGCCTCCAGCGCGGCGGACAGGCCCGCAAGACCGGCGCCGACGATCAGCGGCCCGTCATGGCGAAGGCGGTTCAACGGCCGAAGCCCAGATAGGAAAGGCCCAGCCGCAGGGCGGTCGCCGGATCGCCCTCGGTGACCGGCAGCAGGGCGCCGAGCGCGGCGGCGCCGCACAGGGCGGCGGTCAGCAGATACAGGACCAGGCTCCTGCCCGCCTCGGGCCAGCTCAGCGTGCCCCAGGCCGCGCGCCATACGCCGCGCTTCAGATGGCTGAACACCGACAGGGCCAGGAAGGCCGCCAGGATGAAGCGGCCGGTGGTCAGGCCCCAGAGCATCACAACGGCGCCGATGGCCAGAAGGACGACGTGTTCCAGCCGGGGATGCACCCGCGTCAGCACCGGCCCCAGCGCCTTGGACCCGTCCAGCGGCGGGGCGGGGACCAGGTTCACCAGGTTCAGCATGGCGATGAAGAAGGCGCCGGCCAGCCATTCCGGCTGGCCCAAGCCCAGGCCCACGGCGACGAAGGGGATCATGGCCAGCAGGCCGAAGGCGGGGCCGGCCAGCGCGACCAGCACCCCGTGCCATTCGCTCTTCGGCGCACGGCGCGCCTTGGCCAGGCCGCCCAGGAAGGGGATGATGTAGATGCGCGCCGGCCCCATGCCGAGCCGGTTCATCACCAGGGCGTGGCCGGCCTCGTGCACGAACAGGCCGATCAGGATGGCCCCGGCGACGACGGCGCTGCCGGTGATCCACCACAGGAAGCCGCCCATCAGCAGGGTGGAGAGGACGGCCCAGGCCGGGTTCTGGTCCTTCTCCACCGCGACGCCGGGCGAAGCGGCGCGCGGGGCGGCCGTGGCCGGGGCGGGACCCGGAGCCTCGGGCTTGGAATCCCAGGGGCCGGGCGTGCGGGCGGGTTTCGCGGCGGGGGTGTCGATATTGCTCATGGCGTCCAGATGGGCGTTGCGTGCGGCCCCGTCGCCGGGACCGAACGCCGCGCCTCAGATCAGCTCCACTTCGACGTGATGGCGCGCCTTGATCAGGTCGTAGCGCGCGGGCCTGTCCGGCGGCGGCAGGTCGATCATCCGCTGCACGGCCAGCCGACCCCGCTCCAGCATCTGTTCCGGCACGGTCACCTCGAACTGCATGTGCAGCAGGCAGTCGCGGATGTTGGTCAGGGTGATCCGCTTCATGTGCGGGCACAGGTTGCAGGGACCGACGAACTCCACCTCCGGCGCATCGCCCTTGATGTTGGACGCCATCGAGCATTCGGTGATCAGGACCACCCGTCTGGGTTTGCGCTGCTCGACATAGTCGGTCATCGCCGCGGTCGATCCGGCGAAGTCGGAGGCGGCCAGGATGTCTTCCGGACATTCGGGGTGGGCCAGGACCTGGGCGTCCGGCCAGGCGTCGCGCATGTCGGCGATGTCCTGGACGGTGAAGCGCTTGTGCACCTCGCAATGGCCCTTCCAGGCGATGATCCCCACCGTCGTCTGGGCGGCGACGTTGCGGGCCAGGAATTCGTCGGGGATCAGAATGACCTTGTCGACGCCCCATTCGCGCGCCGCCCATTCCACCACCTGGACAGCGTTGGCGCTGGTGCAGCAGATGTCCGTCTCGGCCTTCACGTCGGCGGTGGTGTTCACATAGGTGACGACCGGCAGGCCGGGATAGCGCGCCTTGATCAGGCGCACGTCGGCCCCGGTGATCGACGACGCCAGCGAGCAGCCGGCGCGCAGGTCGGGGATCAAGATGGTCTTGTCGGGCGACAGGATCTTGGAGGTCTCGGCCATGAAGTGGACGCCGGCCTGGACGATGATGCGGGCGTCGGACTTCGCCGCCTCCTTGGCCAGGCCCAGGCTGTCGCCGACATAGTCGCCGACGCCGTGGAAGATCTCGGGCGTCATGTAGTTGTGGGCCAGGATCACCGCGTCGCGCTCGCGCTTCAGTTGGTTGATCTCACTGATCAGCCGCGCCTGATCGGGCCACTCCAGCGGGGTGACATGGCTCTTGACCTTGTCCCAGACGCCGGCGGTCTCCCGCTCCAGTTCCTTCGTCAGACCGAACGCGCCATCCGCCATGACCTGCCTCTCCCTACCCTTATGCTCAATGTTAGCATAAGTGCATCCAATGTAGGCCGATCGACGGGGGACGCAAGGGATGAATTCTGCGAAGGCCTGGGAGCCTCCAGGGCGGGCGCGATCCGTTTCCGGCCGAGGTCCGTCGGAGGAAGCCGCAAAAACTTTCCTTCCGGCCTGGCTTTGCCCTAAGGAGTGCGTCGTTTCCTCTCGTTCAGCGCGCCTATCTCGACCAAATCATGCAGGACACCATCCGCCGCATCCTGACCGCCCGCGTCTATGACGTGGCCGAGGAGACCCCGCTCGATTCCCTGAACCGCCTGTCGGCGCGGCTGGGCCGGCCGGTGGCGCTGAAGCGCGAGGACCTGCAGCCGGTGTTCTCGTTCAAGATTCGCGGCGCCTACAACAAGATCGCCCAGTTGACCGACGCGGAGCTGGAGAAGGGCGTCATCTGCGCCTCGGCCGGCAACCATGCGCAAGGGGTGGCGCTGGCGGCGGCGCGGCGGGGCGCGGCCTCGACCATCGTCATGCCGACCACCACGCCGGGCATTAAGGTGGCGGCGGTGCGCGCGCTGGGCGGCGAGGTCGTGCTGCACGGCGACGGCTTCGACGACGCCTACGCCCATGCCCGCCGGCTGGAGGGCGAGACGGGCGCGACCTTCATCCATCCGTTCGACGATCCCGACGTGATCGCCGGCCAGGGCACCATCGGCCTGGAGATCGCGCGCCAGCACGCCGACCCGATCGAGGCGGTGTTCCTGCCCATCGGCGGGGGCGGCCTGGCGGCCGGGGTGGCGGCCATCCTGCGCTTCCTGCGGCCGGACATCCGCCTGATCGGCGTGGAGCCGGTCGATGCGCCGACGATGAAGAGCGCCATCGCGGCGGGCGAGGTGGTGAATCTGAACGAGGTGGGGCTGTTCGCCGACGGGGTGGCGGTGCGGCGCGCCGGGGACCTGACCTTCCAGCTGTGCCGCGACCTGCTGGACGACATCGTCCTGGTCGACACCGACGCCATCTGCGCGGCGATCAAGGACATCTTCGACGACAGCCGGGCGGTGGCCGAGCCGGCGGGGGCGGTGGCCCTGGCGGGGCTGAAGGCCTGGGCGGCGGCCCATCCGGGCGAGGGATCGCTGGTGGCGATCAACTCGGGCGCCAACGTCAACTTCGACCGGCTTCGCCACGTCGCCGAACGGGCCGAGGTCGGCGAGGGCGCCGAGGCCCTGTTGGCCGTGACCATGAAGGACGACCGCGAGGACTACGGCCGCTTCCTGCGCAGCCTGGACGGCCGTTCGGTGACCGAGTTCAACTATCGCTGGTCCGGCGACGGGGTGGCGCAGATCTTCGTCGGCGTGGCCCTGAAGAACGGCCAGCAGGAGCGGCTGGAGCTGATCGCGCGGCTGCGCGACGCGGGCTATGCGGTCGAGGACATGAGCGACAACGAGACGGCCAAGCTGCACGTCCGCTACATGGTCGGGGGGCGCACCGTCGGCCTGCCGCACGAACGCATCCTGCGCTTCCAGTTCCCAGAACGGCCCGGCGCCTTCCTGCGGTTCCTGAACAGCCTCCAGCCTGCCTGGGCCCTGACGCTGTTCCACTATCGCAACCACGGCGACGACGTGGGCCGGGTGCTGGCCGGGATCAGCGCGCCGCCCGAGGCCCAGGCCGACCTGGACGCCGCCCTGGCCGCGCTGGGCTATCCCTACACGGACGAAACCGCCAATCCGGCCTGCCGCCTGTTCCTGGACGGGGTCTAGGGAAGGGGCGGGGGCGGGACCGGCGCCAGGTCGCGGCGCGGGCGATCCGGCCCGTCCTCGATCGAGCCGCCGAGGACGTTGCGGATTTCGATCAGCCGCGCCTCGACCGTGCCGAAGATCCACATCATCGCGCCGAGGAAGACCACGCCCAGACTGATGTAGAGCAGGTCGCGCAGGCCGAACTTCAGCGAGAACAGGAAGACGAAGGCGGTCACCACGCCGAAGGCCAGGGTCAGCACGCGGCCGCCGTCGCGCATCATCGACGCCTGTCCGGCCGGCTTGATCAGCGGGGTGAAATCGACGTCCGGAAGCCGCAGGGACCTCTCATCGCCGACGGGGCGCAGGTCGTCGGGTCGGCGTTCGGGAGTCCGCATGCTCGGTCATTCCTCGTTGTCGATGGCCCTGTTTAGCCATTCTGGCCGGGATTGTCAGGCATCGCAGGCCCTTGGCGGCCGCCGTCGCCGCCTCTAGGGTCGC
This sequence comes from Pseudomonadota bacterium, assembly GCA_023390245.1. Taxonomy (GTDB): domain Bacteria; phylum Pseudomonadota; class Alphaproteobacteria; order Caulobacterales; family Caulobacteraceae; genus Brevundimonas. Next base: position 10,090 of record JAEWDF010000075.1, on the reverse strand, counting down.
AGCGGGAGGACTTCCAGATGTCGATGAAACCGATCACCCGCCGCACCGCCGTCGCTGGAATGGCCACCGGTGTCATCGGCGCGTCCGCCGCCGGATGCGCCGCGACGGCCGGCCTGTCCGGCGCACGCCAGGCGGTGTGGACCTTCGATCGCCTGGCCGATATCGGCGGCGTGCGGACGACGGTCGAGGGCGCGCCCGCGCTGATCGACAGTCCCTACGGCCGCGCGGTTCGGTTCGACGGCGTGGACGACGCCCTGTTCATCGAGGAGCATCCGCTGGCGGGCGCGCGGACCTTCACCTTCGAGGCGATCTTCCGGCCCGACGGCGGGGCGTTCGAGCAGCGCTGGATGCACCTGGCGGAGGAGGCGCCGGAGGGCCAGGAGCCGTCGCAGACGCGCTTCCTGTTCGAGATCCGCGTGGTGCGGGACCGCTGGTACCTGGACGCCTTCACGCGGGGGCCTGGCTACAACCACACCCTGATCTTCCCGGAAAAGCTCTATCCTTGCGGGGAGTGGCGGCATGTCGCCCAGACCTATGACGGGACGATGTACCGGTCCTACGTCGACGGCGAACTGCAGGGCGAGCACCCGATCGCGTTTACGCCGCAGGGACCGGGCCGCGCCTCGGTCGGCTGCCGCATGAACCGGGTCAACTATTTCAACGGCGCGGTCCGCCAGGCCCGCTTCACCCACGCCGCCCTGCCGCCCGAGCGGTTCACGATGCGCTGAACAGGCCGCGCTCGCCGCGTTCGTGGGCCAGCAGCCAGCGCTTGCGCTCCACCCCGCCGGCGTAGCCGGTCAGGGTTCCGTTGGCGCCGATGACGCGGTGGCAGGGGACGATGACCCCGACCGGATTGGCGCCGTTGGCCAGGCCGACCGCGCGCACCGCCTTGGGCGCGCCGATGGCGGCGGCCAGCTGGCCGTAGCTGCGCGTCTCGCCGGCCGGGATGGCCCGCAGCGCCGCCCACACCGTGCGCTGGAACTCGGTGCCGCCGGTCTTCACCGTCACGGCGTCGAAGGCCGACAGGTCGCCGCCAAAATAGGCGGCGACGGCCTGGCGCACCGGCTCCGGCGCGCGGCCGGACGTCAGCGCGACATCGCCGTAGTGGCGGCGGAGCAGGCGCCGCAGCCGATCCTCGAAGTCGTGGAAGTCCAGCGCGCGCACGACGCCGTCGGCGTCGACGACCACCAGGATCTCGCCGACCGGCGAGGCCAGGCGATCCAGGGTCAGCGCGAAGGGTTCAGGCCGCTTGGTCATCGGGCCGCTCCTTGATCAGGGTCCAGTAGAGGGCGCCATAGGCGCGCCAGGGCCGCCAGCGCTCGGCGCGGGCGAGAAGGTGGGGATCGGCGGCCGCCAGGCGGTCGCTGGGCGGCGCCTCGCCGGGGTTCGTCCAGTCGCCGGGCGGACGCAGGCCGGGCCGGGCGGCGACGGCGGGGGCCAGCAGGGAATCGGCCGACAGGTCCCGGGCGATGGCGTCCGGATCGGCGGCCAGGTCGAACACCCGCCGCACCTTGGCCAGCACGCCGGGCAGGGCCTTCAGCGTGGTGACCCGCGCCTCGACCGCCAACCGGCCGGCGGGGCCGGGACGGACGGAGACCGCGCCCTCGCTCCCGTCGATCCCGGGACGCAGGGTCCGGGTCCAGACACCGCCGGCGACCGTCTCGTCCGCCGCCTCGCGCGCGGCCAGGGCGGCCAGCATGGCGGGCCAGTCGTAAGGCGGACGATAGGTCAGGGTGAGCCGCACCGCCTCGGCGCGCGCCTCGTCCGTGCGGCGACGGCGCAGTTCGGACGGCGGGCGGCCGTAGAGGGCCTGGAAGGTCTCGTTGAAGCGGCGCACGCTGCCGAAGCCGGAGGCCAGGGCCACCTCGGCCATCGACAGGCCGGTCTCGTGGATCAGCTGCTTGGCCAGCAGGACGCGGCGGGTCTGGGCCACGCTGACCGGGGCGGCGCCCAGGTGCTGGCGGAACAGGCGGCGCAGGTGGCGCTCGCCCACCCCCAGCCGCCCGGCCAGGGCGTCCGTGTCGCCGTCGTCCAGGGCGCCGGCCTCGATCAGGGCCAGGGCGCGGCTGACGGTGTTGGAGGCGCCGCGCCAGGCGCCCATCTCCGGCGCCGTCTCGGGCCGGCAGCGCAGGCAGGGACGCAGGCCGGCGGCCTCGGCGGCGGCGGCGGTGAGGTGGAAGACCACGTTCTCGCGCCGGGGCGTGCGGGCCGGGCAGACCGGGCGACAGTAGATGCCGGTGGAAAGGACGCCGGTGAAGAAGCGCCCGTCGAAACGGGCGTCCCGCGCCACGACGGCGCGCCAGCAGGCTTCCTGATCCAGCATCGGTTCCATGGCCGGCAAGATGGGCGCTGCGGGCCGCGATGTCTCGCGGTTTTCGGACATGGATGCACGGGGCCGTCGCGGCGGCGTCAGTCCTTCAGGAAGAACAGCGCCTCGACCGTGGTGTCCAGGGCGCGGGCCAGCTCCAGCGCCAGGACGGTGGAGGGGACGAAGACGCCGTTCTCCACCGTGTTGACGGTCTTGCGCGTGACCCGCGCCTTTTCGGCCAGGGCGGCCTGGGTCAGGCCGGCGGCGGTGCGGGCCTCCTTGAGGCGCGAGCCCAGGCGGGGATCACCCACGCTCGGCCTCCCGGTCCAGCCAGGCGAAGCGCAGGCCGGCGGCGGCGCCGCCGACCGCCAGCACGATCGGCAGAGCGGTCACGCCATATTCCGGCCGCCACAGCCCCAGCGCCAGCGCCACGGTCGCGCCCGCCATCAGGACGACGAAGGCCAGGATCATCGCCTTGGCCCGCATCGACTGGGTCAGTTCGTCGTCCAGCTCGCGGTTGGCCAGGGTGACGCCGTCCCAGCCCATCACGATCAGCGGCGTGACCCAGCCGTAGAGGACGGGCAGCAGGACCCGGATGACGTCCACCAGCCGGCCGTGGCCGGAGACGCAGGCCTGGAGCGAGGGGAACGACTGCGTCAGCAGGCCCAGCATGATGGCCGGATAGATGATCAGCTGGCGCGTGCGCCGGCGCTGCAGCCGGTCCAGACGGGTGACGTCGCCCTGCGCATCGCAAGTCCCGCCGCGCCGCGCGCTCCACGTCAGCACCAGGCCGGCGACGCCCAGCACCAGGCCGGCCCCGGCCGCGAAACCGGCGGCGGTGGCGGCGTCGCCCTCGAGGCCAGACGCGCCGCCCAGGGCGCCGGCGATCAGAAGGACCGCGCCGACGGCGGCCAGGATCGGACCCTTGAGCCGCTGGGGATTGCGGCGGTCGGCGGGGGCGGAATGGGTGCGGGACATGACGGGCTCCAGGACGTAACCTTGAGGTGACATATCACCTATGGGTTACATCGAGTCAAGCGGTCACATCGGCCAGAACAGCAGGATGGTCGGCGGGCCGATCAGGAGGACCAGCAGGCTGAGCGGCGCGCCCAGCTTCGGGTAGTCCGAGAATTTGTAGCCGCCCGGCCCCATGACCAGGGTGTTGCACTGGTGGCCGATGGGGGTCAGGAAATCGCAGGCCGCGCCGACCGCCACCGCCATCAGGAACGGATCGGGGCGATAGCCCAGCTGCTGGGCCAGGGTGGCGGCGATGGGGGCGACCACCAGCACGGTCGCGGCGTTGTTCAGGAAAGGCGTCACCGCCATGGCGGCGAACATCATTCCCGCGACGGCGACGACGGGGGGAATGCCCTGGAAGGCGCCGCGCAAAAGGCCGGCGATCAGGTCGGCGCCGCCCGTCTGCTGAATGGCGTCGGACACGGGGATCAGGGCGGCGATCAGCACCAGCAGCGGCCCGTCCAGCGCGGCGTAGGCGTCGCGCATGCGAAGGCCGCCCAGGGCGACGATGGCGACGGCCGCGCCGAAGAAGGCGATCGACACCGGAATGACGCCGAAGCCGACCAGCACCATGGCGACCGCCAGGACCGCCGCCGGAAGGAACCGCCGTCGGGCGCCCCCGCCCAGCCGCACCTCGCGCTCGGCCAGCGGCAGCAGGCCCAGGTCGGACAGCACCTTGGGAAGGGCGGCCTCCGACCCCTGGAGCAGCAGCACGTCGCCGCCCTGGAGCTTGGCGGTGCGCAGGTGCTGGGTCAGTTCGTAGCCGCTGCGCGACACACCCAGCAGATTGACGCCGTGCAGGCCGTAGAGGTCCAGCGAGCGGACCGTCCGGCCGGTCAGCGGTGACTCGGCGCCGATGACCGCCTCGACCAGGTGGACCTCGTCCTTGGCCTCTTCCAGCAGCACCGGGCGGTCGCCGCGCACAAGGCTCAGACGGGCGGCGCGGATCAGGGCCTCCAGCGCCTCCTGGTCGCCCTTCAGCAGCAGGGTGTCGCCGGGACGGACCACGGTGTTGCCGCGCGGCCGGGCCCTGCGCCGGCCGTCGCGGATCAGGGCCATGACCCGCACCTCCGGCTGCGCCTCCAGCAGGGCGGTGATGGAGCGGGGCTCCAGCGTCCAGTCCTCCGGCACGGAGGCCTCGGTCAGATAGGCGTTGGCCGACAGGGCGGCGGACAGGCCGAGCGCCCCCGTGCGGTCCTTGGGCAGAAGGCGGTAGCCGAAGGCCAGGAACAGCAGCGTCACCCCCGTCAAAACCAGGCCGACCGGGGCGTAGTCGTACATCCGGAACGGCTGGCCCAGGATGTCCTGGCGCACTTCGGCGACCAGAATGTTGGGCGCCGTGCCGACCAGGGTGACCATGCCGCCGGCCATGGCCCCGAAGGCCATGGGCATCAGCAGGCGCGACTGCTTGCTGCCGGTGCGGCGGCTGACCTGCAGCGCGACCGGCATCATGATGGCCAGGGCGCCGACGTTCTTGGTGACCATGGACAGCAGGGTCACGGCCGCCGTCAGCACCGGAACCTGGCTGCGTTCGGTCTTCAGCAGCGGCAGGATGCGCTTCAGCGCCAGTTCGACCACGCCCGACCGGGCGAAGGCGGCGGAGACCACGAGAGCACAGGCGATGATGACGGTGACGTCGTTGGCGAAGCCCTCGAACGCGGCCTCGGCGGGGATGACGCCGACGGCCAGGCCCGCGACCAGGGCGGCGAGCGCCACCAGGTCGTAGCGGAACCGCCCCCAGACGAAGGCGGCCACCGTCAGACCCACCAGGCCGAAGGCCAGACCCTGCTGTAACGTCACTTGGCCTCGCGCCCCGGCGGTCCCTCGGGACCCTTGTCCATCAACGACGGAAACGACTGTTGGTTCAATGTCTTGATCAGCTTGGCAGGGGCGCGCGGGTCCTAAGCATCCGGAGCAGCGCTTCGGCGGTGTAGGGCTTGGGCAGCAGGGGCCAGGGCGCCCCGGAGACGATGGTCTCCAGGTCGTCGCCGGCGTAGCCCGAGGTCAGGATGATCCGCATGTCCGGATAGTCGCGGCTGGCCTGGCGGGCCAGCTCGACCCCGCTGACGCCGCCCGGCATGACGATGTCGGTCAGCATGATGTCGAAGCGGCGCTTCTTCAGCGTCTTCAGGGCCTGGCCCCCCGTCTCGGCGCGCTCGACCTCCAGGCCGAAGCCGGCCAGCAGATCCATGGCCACGGCGGCGACATCGGCGTCGTCCTCGACCAGCAGCAGTCGCCGGCCGGCGACGGCGTCGCCCTCGGCCGCGACCGGGATCGGCGCGGCGGCGGTCGCGGCGGTCTCGGCCAGGGGCGGCAGGTAGAGGCGGATCTCCGTGCCGCGCCCGACCGTGGAGCTGATGTGGACGCCGCCGCCGGACTGGCGGGCGAATCCATAGACCTGACTGAGGCCCAGCCCCGTCCCCTTGCCGACGGCCTTGGTGGTGAAGAAGGGTTCGAAGACGCGGTCAATCAGTTCCGGCGTCATGCCCGAGCCGTTGTCCGAGACGGTGACGCAGACGTAGTCGCCCGGCGGCAGTTCGGAGACCTGGCCCGCCTTGACCGTGCAGGACAGGGTCTGGAGGGTGATCCGGGCGCCGTCGCGGACCTGGCCGCCCAGCGCGTCGCCCAGGGCGTCGCGCGCGTTGACGATCAGGTTCAGCAGCGCCGCCTCGAACTGCGCGGCGTCGACGTTGACCCGAGCGCCGCCGCGCCGCAGCCGCATCCGGAAGTCGACCGTCTCGCCGACCGCGCGGCGCAGCAGGGGCTCGCCCTCGCGGATCAGGCCGTTCAGGTCCACCGTCTCGGGCCGCAGGGCCTGGCGGCGGGAGAAGGCCAGCAGCTGGTGGGTCAGGCGTTCGCCCCGGCGGGCGGCGGCCAGGGCGGCCTCGCCCAGCTTGTGGCGCTTGGCCGGGTCGTCGGAGCGCAGGATGATGTCCAGCGCCCCGATCACCACCGTCAGCAGGTTGTTGAAGTCGTGCGCCACGCCGCCGGTCAGCCGGCCGACCGCCTCCATGCGCTGGGCGTGCAGCAGATTGGCCTCGGCCTCGGCCTTTTCGGCCAGGGCCTCGCCCACGCGCTCTTCCAGCAGTTCGTTGATCCGCTTCAGGTCGTCCTCGGCCCGCTTGGCGTCGGTCACGTCCAGGCTGGCGCCGACATAGCCCTGGAAGGCGCCGGCGGCGTCGAAGCGCGGCACGCCCTCGGTGCGCATCCAGCGCTGGCCCAGCGTCGGATGGTTCACGCGGCTGAGGGCTTCGAACCGATCGCGGGCCTCGAAGGCGCGCATGAAGGCGCTGGTGAAGACGCCCTCGTCGTCGGGATGGATCAGCCGGCGCCAGCTGTCGGCCATCTGGCGGTTGGAGCGCGCGCCGAAGAAGGTGCGGAAGCGGCGGTTGGCGAAGACGATCCGCGCGCCGTCGTCGGTCATCCAGATCAGGGCCGGCGCGCTGTCGGCCACGGTGCGGAAGCGGCTCTCGGACTCCGTCAGCCGCGCCTGGGCCTCGCGCATGTCGGTGACGTCGAAGGCCACTCCCACGAAGCCGACCACCTCTCCGCCGCTGAGACGCGGGCGCGAGAAGGACTTGAGCCAGCGCCATTCGCCATCATGGCGGCGATAGCGCGCCTCCATCGAGAAGGGCTCGCCCGAGGCCTCGCCGGCCAGCGATTCCCGCGTGACGCGGTCCTGGTCATCCGAATGGAGGACATCGCGCCATTCGGCCGTGCGCGCGGTCTCGTAGTTGGAGCCGTGGAAGGCGACATAGGCCTGGTTGACGAAGGCGCGGGTGCGGTCCGGGCCGGTCACCCAGATCAGCACGGGCGCCGTGTCGGCGATGGCGCGGAACCGCTCCTCGCTCTCGCGCAGGTCGGTCTCGGCCCGGGCGCGCTCGACCTCGGCCCAGGTGCGGCCGGCGACCTCCTCCAGCAGCGCGACCTCGGCGTCGGTCCAGTCGCGAGGCTGGGAGGCGTGGGCGTAGAGGAAGGCGCGCAGCCGGCCGTTGCGGATCAGCGGCGCGCGGATCAGGGCGCGGGTCTCGATCCCCCGGAAGGCGTCGGCGACCCCGGCCGTGCGCGGGTCGTCCAGGATGTCGCGGATACGGATGGAATGGCCGGCCGCCAGGTCGTGGATCAGCCCCTCGCCGAAGACCGTCAGGTCGAATTGGCCCCGCGCGCTGACCACGCCGGCGGTCCAGTCGCGCGACATGGAGACGACGCCCGCCTCCTGGTCCACTTCGCCGTAGCCGACCCGGTCGGCGCCGAGCAGGTCGCCCAGCGAGGCTTCGACCTCGGCCATGATCTCCTCGGGGTCCGACAGGTCGCGCAGCCGGTCGCTGAGGGCCAGGAGGAAGGTCTGGCGGCGTTCCTCGCGCGCGGCGGCGTCCAGCGCCAGGCGGCTGTCGGTGACGTCGAAGGACATGCCGGCGTAGCCCAGGAAGGTTCCCTCGGCGTCGAAGCGCGGCTTGACCGACACCCGCATCCATCGCCACACGCCGTCGTGGCGGCGGAAACGCGCCTCGAAGCGATAGGGCAGGCGCCGGGGCCGCGCCCGGGCCTGGGCCTGTTCGATCAACAGCTGGTCGTCGGGATGGGCGGTGTCCTTCCAGCCATGGCCGAACAGGGCGTCCGGTGGAACGCCGTAGAATTCCGACAGGGCCGCATTGGCGAACTCCACGCCGCCCTCGGCGTCGGTCAGCCAGACCGGGGAGGGGGCGGTGTCGGCCAGCAGGCGGAACCGCTCCTCGCTCTCGCGCAGCGCCGTCTCGGCCTCGCGGACGGCGGTGATGTCGACGCCGCCGGCGATATAGCCGACCGGCGCGCCGGTCTCGTCGCGCAAGGCCCGCACGCTGACCAGCGCCCAGACCACCCGGCCGTCGGGATGGACGTAGCGCTTGATGACATGATCCGCCTGGCCGCCGTCTCCGACGGAGCGCAGCGCCGCCAGCGTGCCCTCGACATCGTCGGGGTGGGTCACGTCGGCGGTCGACCGGCCCAGCGCCTCGCGCGGCGACAGGCCCAGCAGCTCGGCGTAGCGGGCGTTGACGGCGGTGATGCGCCCGTCGAGGTCCAGACGCACGATGCCGGCGGCGGACTGGTCGACCATGGCCTGCAACTCGGCGCGGCTGCGGCGCAGTTCGATCTCGGCCTCGCGCTCCTCCGTCACGTCGCGGTTGACGCCGATCAGGCCCAGGAAGCGGCCGTCCGGGGCCAGACGGGGCCGCACGTCCGAGCGGACCAGGCGGTGGACGCCATCGTAACGCCGGTGCCGCGCCTCGACCTGGAAGGCGGTGCGCGCGGCGATGGCGCGGCCGGTCGCATCCCGCAGGGCCTCACGGTCGTCGGGATGGATCACCGACATGAAATCGAAGCGCGACAGGTCCTCCGGCGCCCCCCAGAACAGCCGCTGGTCGCGGTTCAGGTGGATGCACTTGCCGGTCTCGTCGCTCATCCACAGCATCGCCGGAGCGAATTCGCTGATCAGGTTCAGGCGGCCCTCGGTTTCGTCGATGCGGGCGTCGGAGATCCGCAGCGCCGACAGCGATTGGTCCAGCCGCGCCAGGGTCCGGCGCAGCGAAGCGCCGACCTCGATCGAGAAGGCGCTGACGATCACGAAGCCGACGGTGGCGGTCCATGCGAGCTGCGGCTCGATGCTCAGCCCCATTCCGCTCGCACGGGCCAGCAGGCCCCATCCGCCGGCGAGACTGGCGGCCGTGCAGACCGCGCCCGCCAGCCGCCCGCCGGACAGCGCCGCCATCAGCACCATGGGAATCAGGATGATGAAGCCGGTGAGGCCGCTGTAGACGCTGCTCAGCGAACCTCTCAACACCAGGGCCGCGACCGCCCAGCCCAGGCCCGTCAGCAGGGCGCCCCATGCGCCGCCGCGCCGCCACCGCGCCAGGCGCAGCAACAGGCCGTCAGTCTTGACCACCGTCGCGGGACGCGCCCCCTGGTTCATCGACTCCCCATGTCCCCGCGCCGCGATGACGCACGTGGTCTGGTGCAACGCTTGGTCCAGGCTTGCGTTCCTGTCGGTCCGAGCGCCCCGCCGCTCGGGTTCATTCGCATTCATGGAGCCATCATGCCAGCCGCCATCGACACCGGCCTTTCCGCCTCCGACCGCGCCGACGTCGCCCAGGAACTGACCAAGGTGCTGGCCGACAGCTTCGCGGTCTATCTGAAGACCCACGGCTATCACTGGAACGTGCGCGGGCCGGAATTCTTCGCCCTGCACACCCTGCTGGAGCAGCAGTACCGCGACATGTGGGAGGCGCTGGACGACATCGCCGAGCGCATCCGGGCGCTGGGAGAGTTCGCGCCGCAGGGCTATGCGACCTTCGCCAACCTGACCGGGATCAAGGACGGGCAGCCGGAGAAGGAGGCGCCGGAGATGTTGCGCGAACTGATGCGCGACCACGAGACGCTGATCGCCACCCTGCGCCAGGCCCTGGAGACGGCGGACGAGGACGGCGACGACGTCACCGTCGACCTGCTGACCCAGCGGCTGTCGGCGCACGAGAAGTTCGCCTGGATGCTGCGCTCCACCCTGGGCGGGCGCTGACGGTCCGCGGAACGGCGGTCGCCGGCGCGCCCGAAAACCGCCGCTAAGTTCGGGCATTGCGCCGTCGACGGGAAGCCATCATCCGCCGGCTTCGCTTTCGGAAGGCTCGATGCTGAAGACCGGGACGACCATCGCCAGGACGCTGCGGCGCGCCGGGGCGGCCCTGCCGGCCGCCGCCGCCGTGCTGGGCGTGGCCATGGCGGCCGGCTCCGCGC
>JAEWDF010000085.1 GCA_023390245.1 Pseudomonadota bacterium | reverse complement strand
GGCCAGGGATCAGCTGGGCAGCGGCGGGCTGGGACCAGCCGGTCCAGCCGCTGAAACTGGCGGCAGAGGGGGACGACGGGCTGAAGGCGGGGGCGCCTGTGTGCGGCCGGAAGCCGGCCAGAGCGTCGGCGGCGACCGTGGTCGAGGCGCGGTGTCCCGCCGCGTGCAGGGCGTGGCGCAGGGCGCCGACGATCAGGCCGCGCACCAGCGCCGGGTCGCGAAAGCGCACCTCGGCCTTCGCCGGGTGGACGTTCACGTCGACATAAAGCGGGTCGATGTCGATGAAGAGGGCTGCCGCCGGATGCCGGTCGCGCGCCAGGAAGTCGGCGTAGGCGCCGCGCAGGGCGCCCTGCAGCAGGCGATCGCGCACTGGGCGGCCGTTGACGAACAGGAACTGGTGCGCCGCATTGCCGCGCGAATAGGTCGGCAGGCCGGCGTAGCCCGACAGCCGCACGCCGTCGCGTTCCTGGTCGATCAGGAGGGCGTTGGCCTCGAAGTCGCGGCCCAGCAGCGCCGACAGCCGCTTCAGCCGGCCCTCGTCGCCGGGATGTTCGGCCGGCAGGCGCAGCACCGCCTTGCCGTCCAGCGACAGGGTGAAGGCGACCGCCTCGTGCGCCATGGCCTGGCGCCTGACCTCCTCCGAGATGGCCATGGCCTCGGCGCGTTCGGACTTCATGAACTTCAGCCGGGCGGGGGTGGCGTAGAACAGGTCGCGCACCTCGACCCGCGCGCCGTGCGGACCGGGGAAGCCGGCGGGGGCCAGGGGCTTCTGGTCGCCGCCCTCGACATGGACGGCCCAGGCGTCGCCGGAGCCGGTCCTGGCCCGCGTCGTGATCGACAGGCGCGCGACCGAGCCGATGGAGGGCAGGGCCTCGCCCCGGAAGCCCAGGGTGTGGATGCGCAGCAGGTCCACGTCGCCCGCGTCGTCCGGCTCCAGCTTGGAGGTGGCGTGACGCTCGACCGCCAGCGGCAGTTCGTCCTTCGGGATGCCCTTGCCGTCGTCGGCGATCAGGATGCGCGACAGTCCGCCCCCGTCCGCCTGGATTTCGATCCGGGTCGCGCCGGCGTCGAGGGCGTTCTCGACCAGTTCCTTGACGGCGCTGGACGGCCGCTCGACCACCTCGCCGGCGGCGATGCGGTTGACGGTCTCGGGCGGGAGGCGGCGGATGGGCATGGACCCGTCAAGATAGAACCCGCCGGGGATTCGCGCCAATTCGGCCTGAGGTTCGGCGGGCGAAGCTTAACCGTGGTCTTCGCGCCAGGCGGGAGCCGGCTTGCCCGCAACCCGAATCCGGGGCTTACGTTCGATACGGACGTTAAGTTTTCGGTAACCTTGATGCGACGCGCGCTCCACATCGGCCTGTTCATCGGCACCCTGATCGGCATGTCGGCCTGCGCGACGCAATATGACGCCGACGGCCGCCCCGTGCGCGGCGCCTATGGCTCGGTCGAGGCCGGGCGCGCCGGCTGAGGCGCAAGGAAATCCTCGCCATCGGGCCCTTTGTCCCCTAAGGTTCGGCGGCGGACGCCGTTTGTCGCGCCGCGCCGGTTCGTCACCCCCTAGATGCTGCTCATCGCTATCGTCGTCGTTCTGCTCCTGGTGGTGCTCAACGGCCTATTCGCCATGACCGAACTGGCGGTCGTCTCCTCCCGGAAATCCAAGCTGCAGAGCCGGGCGGAGAAGGGGGATCGCGGCGCCCGCAAGGCGCTGAAGCTGTCGGACGAGCCGACGCAGTTCCTGTCCGCCGTGCAGGTGGGCATCACCTTGATCGGCATCCTGGCCGGCGCCTATGGCCAGGCGACCATCGCCGGAGAGCTTGACCGAATCCTGGAGACGGCCTTCCCGGCGGTCGCCGCCTATACCGAATTCGCCGCCACGGCCGTGGTCGTGGTGTGCATCACCTATGTCTCGCTGATCGTCGGCGAACTGGTGCCCAAGCGGCTGGCGCTGATCTTCCCCGAGACCATCGCCTCCAAGATGGCGCAGCCGATCTCGACGCTGGCGCTGGCGATGAAGCCGTTCGTCGGGCTGCTGACCGCCTCGACCTCGGGCATCCTGAAGCTGCTGGGCGTGAAGGACCGCGATGGGTCCGATGTCACCCAGGAGGAGGTCGCCACCATCCTGGCGGAAGGCACCTCGGCCGGCCTGATCGAGCCCGAGGAACAGGTAATGATCGAGGAGATCCTGACCCTGGGCGACCGCCCCGTGCGGGTGGCCATGACGCCGCGTCACGAGGTGTTCTGGATCGCGCTGGACGATTCGGAGAAGCAGTTGCGCGAGGAGATTCGCACCTGCCCCTATTCGCGCATCGTCGTGGCGCGGGAGAACGATGTCGATAATCCGCTGGGCGTGGTCCACAAGAAGGACCTGCTGGACAGCCTGCTGACCGACGGGCGATTCGACATCGAGGGCCTGGTCGCCGAACCGGCCTTCATCCCGCAGTCGACCTCGGTGCTGAAGGCGCTGGAGATCATGAAGGGATCGCGCGTCCACATGGCCTTCATCGTCGACGAGTACGGCGCCTTCGAAGGGGTGGTGACGGCCACCGACCTGCTGGAGATGATCGCCGGCGACTTCAACGAAGGGCACGACGAGGAGCAGGCCTACATCCACCAGCGCGAGGACGGCTCCTGGCTGGTGGACGGCCAGACCGACCTGGACGACCTGGCCGACCGGCTGGGCGAGGACTTCGGCGAGCACGAGGGCTTCCACACCGTCGCCGGCCTGATCCTGCACCAGCTGTCGCGCGTGCCGGACGAGGGCGAGATCCTTCAGGTCGGCCGCTTCGAGGTCGAGGTCGTCGACATGGACGACCGACGCATCGACAAGCTGATCTTCAAGGAGCTGGTGAAGGCCGAGGACGAGCAGCAGGCCATCGAGGCCCGGCTGGAAGAGGACTAGCGGCGGCGGTTTCCGCCTTGAAAAGCGGGGCGGCGTCAGGCATACGCGCCCCTCTGGCGGATGCGCGGCCGACGGTCGCGTGCTTCGTCTAGGAGTTTAGCTCAGCTGGTAGAGCACCGGTCTCCAAAACCGGGGGTCGTGGGTTCGAGTCCCTCAACTCCTGCCATTTCCCCTGTCGCTTCCGGGTGGGACACCCTATCTGGGGGCGACAGGATCAATTGTTTGAAGAGCATCTGATGGCCAAGGCCAAGACGACCGGCAAGCGCCCGCAGATGGGCGGAAAGCTGCAGCCCGCTGCGGCGGGCCAGACCATCGCGGTCGAACCGACCGAACCGAAGAAGAGGACGAGCCCGGCTCAGTTCTTCAGCCAGGTTCGCGCCGAGGCCCGCAAGATCGTGTGGCCTAGCCGCAAGGAGACCTGGATCACCTCGGTGATGGTCTTCATCATGGTGCTGATCGCCTCGATCTTCTTCTGGGTGGTGGACACCGGCCTGGGCTTCGCCTTCCGCTGGATCATCGCTCTCGGCTCGTAAGAAAGACGTCTCCATGACCGATGCAGCGCCCGCCAAGCCGGCCAACCCGCGCCACAAGTGGTACATCGTCAACGCCTATTCGAACTTCGAGAAGAAGGTCGCCGAACAGCTGCGCGACCAGGCCAAGCAGCAGGGACTGGAGGACGCCTTCTCCGAGATCCTGGTGCCGACCGAGGACGTCGTCGAGATCCGCCGCGGCCGCAAGGTGAACTCCGAGCGCAAGTTCTTCCCGGGCTACGTCCTGGTGAAGATGGAGATGACGGACCAGGCCTATCACCTGGTCAAGAACACCCCGAAGGTCACCGGCTTCCTGGGCGCCGCGGGCGGCACCAAGCCGCTGCCGGTATCCGAGCGCGAGGTCCAGAACATCATCGGCGTGGTGGAAGAGGGCGTCGAGCGTCCGAAGCCCACCATTCGCTTCGACATCGGCGAGAAGGTGCGGGTCACCGATGGGCCCTTCGCCAGCTTCGACGGCAATGTCGAGAGCGTGGACGAGGAGAACGCGCGCCTGCGCGTGGCCGTGTCCATCTTCGGCCGCGCCACCCCGGTCGACCTGGAATACGGCCAGGTGGAGAAGGTTGCGGGCTGAGCCGACGCCGACAATCCGAACGGATGAAACGCGAGGCCGTCGGCCTCGCGTTTTTCGTTTCGCGGCGGGTGGCCTGTGCGCTTCGATCGGGGAGGGTTCGGCGGCCCGACTTGTCCCTTCGAGGCGTCCGAAGGACGAACCCGGAATCCAGGGTGCGTCATCCGGACCAGGATGTGATCGCGATCGTGGGTGCGGTCCTGGTTTCCGGGTTCTTCGCTGCGCTCAGCCCCGGAATGACTATGAAAGGGCTACAGCCCCAGCTTCTTCAGCGCGGGCCTGAGCGGCGCCTCGGCCTTGCGGAAGTCCTTCCACGGATCGGCCTTCTTCAGCAGGGCGGGGGCGGCGGCCATCGTATAGGCCTTGGGCTGCAGGCCCGGCTTCACCTGCGGCCAGGACAGGGGAAAGGCGATGGTCGCGCCGGGCCGCGCGCGGGGCGACCAGGGCGCCACCGCCGTCGCCATCCGGCCGTTGCGCAGATAGTCGAGGAAGATCTTCCCGCCGCGCGCCTTCTTGGCCAGGGTGGTGGTGAAGCGCTCCGGATGGTCGCGGCGCACGGCTTCGGACACGGCCTTGGCGAAGGCCTTGGCCTGGTCCCATTCGACGCGGCTGCGCCCGTCGGCCCTGATCGGGACAACGACGTGCAGGCCCTTGCCGCCGGTGGTCTTGACGAAGGGCGTCAGGCCCAGGTCCTCCAGATACGGCTTCAGCAGGCGCGCCGCCTCGATCACGTCGTCGAAGCCCAGGCCCTCGTCGGGGTCCAGGTCGAAGGTGATCTGCTCGGGCGTCTCCGGGTCGCCCGGCTTGCAGCCCCAGGGGTGCAGTTCCAGCCCGCCCGACTGGCCGATGGCGACCAGGCCGCCGACGTCCGCCACCCCGACGTAGGGCTTGCGCTCCCTGACGTCGATCAGCTTCAGGCGCGGGCTGTGGCCGGGCATGGCGTGGCGCTGGAAGAAGCGTTCGCCCTCGATCCCCTCCGGCGCGCGGATGATCGACACCGGCCGGTCCGCCACATGCGGCAGCAGCCGTTCCGCCGCCCTCTCGTAGTAGCGCGCCAGATCCGCCTTGGTGACCGCCGGCTGGTCGCCGCTGGCGGGCCACAGCACCTTGTCCGGGTTGGTGATGGTCACGCCGGCGACCACCACCTTGTCCTTCGCCGAGCGCGCGGCGGTCGACCTGGCGGCCGGGGACTTCGCGGCCGCGGGGACCGAGGCCGGCGGCTGCGGCTCGGCGGTGACTTCCGCCGCCGTCTTGTCCTCGCGCAATCCCTTGTACGCGGCCTGACGCACGTTGCCGCCTTCCGTGATCCCGGCGTGCTCGATCTCGGCGACCAGCACCGGCTTTAGCCAGTGGATGTCGCGGCCGCCCTTGGGCGTGGTCTCGCCGACGAAGGGGCTGCGGTCGGCGGCGGCGGCCTTGAGGGCGGGAAGCAGGGTCTTGCTGAGCACGGCGGAGAAGCCGGTCCCCACGCGGCCCATGTAGCGCAGGCCCCGGCCCTCACGCACCCCCACCAGCAGCGAGCGCAGGCGCGAGCCGCCCTCCGACGACCAGCCGCCGATCACCACCTCGTCGCGGCCCCGGCACTTGGACTTGAGCCAGGAACCGCCGCGGCCCGCGCGATAGGGATCGTCCAGCCGCTTGGAGATGACGCCCTCCAGGTCCATGCGGCAGGCGCTGCGCAACACCGCCTCGCCAGACGAGGCGAAATGCTCGACGTAGCGCAGGTTCGGCCCCGCCTGGCCCACCCGGTCGCAATAGGCCTGAAGCCGCGCCTTGCGATGCGACAGGGGCTTGCCCCTCAGGTCCTCGTCGCCTTCGAACAGAAGGTCGAAGGCGAAATAGACCAGGCTCTCGGTCCGGCCTTCCGAGATCGCCGCCTGAAGCGCCGAGAAGTCCGGCATGTGGTCCTTGTCCAGGGCGCACAGTTCGCCGTCGATCACCGCGTCGGGCCAGGTCGCCGCCTGCGCCGCCAGAGCGGAGAATTTGGCGGTCCAGTCCAGCCCCTTGCGCGTGCGCAGCACGGCCCGTCCGCCGCCGATCGAGACCTGGATGCGGTAGCCGTCGAACTTGATCTCATGGGCCCAGCCGGCGGCGGGCGGCGGATGGTCGACGACCTTGGCGAACTGGATCGGCAGGAAGGCGCGCGGCGCCCCGGCGCTGGAGGCCAGGGCCTTCGTCGGCTTCGGCTTGGGCGGCGCCTTGCGCGCGGCGGGCCTGGACGAGGTCCATCGCCGTTTGCCCTCCGCGATCTCGGCCATCGACCGGCCGGTCGTCACCGAGGCGTCGATCTCCATCAGGGCGTCGCCCTCGCCCTCGACGGCGTATTCGTCCTTCTCCTTCACCAGCAGCCAGTTGTTGCGCTTGGACGGCTTGCCCCGGTCGGACCGCAGCCGGATCAGGGCCCAGCCGCCCTTGAGCCGCTCGCCATGCAGCTCCAGCTTCACCACCCCTTTGCGGAAGGCGGCGTCCAGATCGGCGTCCTGCGGCTCCCAGGTCCCCGTGTCCCACATCTGCACCGTCCCGGCGCCGTAGTTGCCGCCGGGAATGGTCCCCTCGAAGGACCCGTAATCCAGCGGATGGTCCTCGACCTCCACCGCCAGCCGCTTGATCGTGGGATCGCGCGACGGAGCCTTGGTCACCGCCCAGGACTTCAGCACGCCGTCGTGCTCGATGCGGAAATCGTAGTGCAGCCGCGTCGCCGCGTGGCGCTGGATCAGATAGCGCAGCCGTCCCCTGGACGCGCCCTTGCGGCCGCGCGGTTCGGGCGTGGCGGAGAAATCGCGCTTCTTCCGATAGGTTTCCAGTTCGCCGCGCATCGCGTCCCCTTCCAATGTCCGCACGGATAACGCGCGTCGACGGGAAACGACGCCTCTATCGGCGCAGGGAGGAAAGCGGCGGGCATGGAAAAACGCCGGGCGTCTCCGCCCGGCGTCTTCGGTCTTTGGTCGATCTCAGCGCTTGCCGAAGATCAGGTCGCCCAGCTTGGCGAAGAAGCCCTTGTTTTCCGGCTTGGCGGCGGGCGCCGCGACCGGTCGGGGCGCGGCCGCCGGAGCAGCGGCGGCCGGAGCGGGCGCGGGCTTGGGCGT
>JAEWDF010000062.1 GCA_023390245.1 Pseudomonadota bacterium | reverse complement strand
CCGGCTCCAGTGACGGGGAGCCGCACGCGGTCTTCGCCTGACCTCAGGCCGGATAGCGCGCCTTCAGCATGGCGTGGCAGGCGCGGATCGCCTGGGCCTCCGCCCCTTCGGGCCAGCCCGGCCGCGCGCGGGGGTTCCAGGCGAAGATGTCCATGTGGGCCCAGGCGCCCGTTTCCGGCGCGAAGCGTTGCAGGAACAGGGCGGCGGTGACCGACCCCGCCTGCGCCCAGCCGGCCGGATCGTTGCGCAGGTCGGCGATCCCGGCGTCCAGCGCCGCGCGATAGCCGGGCCACAGCGGCATCCGCCACAACGGGTCGCCGACCGTCTGAGCCGCCGCCAGCAGGTCCGACGCCAACGCCTCGTCGTCCGTATAAAGGGGCGGCAGCTCCGGCCCCAGGGCGATGCGGGCCGCGCCGGTCAGGGTGGCGAAGTCCAGCGTCAGGTCCGGTTCATGCTCGCCCGCGCGGGTCAGGGCGTCGGCCAGGATCAGCCGCCCCTCCGCATCCGTGTTGCCGACCTCGATGGTCAGGCCCTTGCGGCTGTTCAGGATGTCGCCCGGCCGGAAGGCGTCGGCGGACACGGCGTTCTCCACCGCCGCGACCACCACGACCAGACGCACCGCCAGGCGCGACTGCATCACCAGCCGGGCCAGGGCCAGGGCGTGGGCGGCGCCGCCCATGTCCTTCTTCATGTTGCGCATGCCGGCGGCGGGCTTCAGGTCCAGGCCGCCGGTGTCGAACGCCACCCCCTTGCCGACCAGGGCGACCAGCGGCAGGTCGGCGCGGTCCAGGTTCCAGCCGATCTCGATCACGCGCGGCGCCCGGTGCGGCGCGGCGGCGCGGCCGACGGCGTGAACGGCCGGATAGTTCTCCTCCAGCAGGGCGTCGCCCGTGACGACCGAGATCGCCGCGCCCGACTCCTCGGCGATCTCGCGGGCGATGGTTTCGATCTGCAACGGCCCCATGTCGGCGGCCGGGGTGTCGACCATCTCGCGGGCCAGGGCGCAGGCGGCGGCGATGCGCGACGCCTCGGCCAGGTCCAACCCCTCGGGCGCGACCAGCCGCACGGGCGCCCTGTCCGGCCGCGCCTTGTAGCGGTCGAACGCATAGGTCCCCAAAAGGAAGGCCAGGGCCGCGTCTCGCGCCGTCTCGTCCGGCGCCTCCAGCCGATAGAGACCGCCCGGCAGACGTTCCGACAGGCCCCGCGCGCTCATCGGGTCGAACGCTTCGCCCGTCCCGAACAGCACCTCGGCGATCTCTCCGTCGGCGCCGGGCGCGACCAGCACCTGCCCGGCCTTGCCCTCGAACCCGTGCAGTCCGGCCCAGCGCGCGGTCGCGCCCGTCTGCGCCTCCCCCGGCCCGACCAGGCGGATCGAGACGGCCCCGTCTCCCTCGCGGGCGGCGGCCAGTTGCGGATGGAGGGCGGACATGGGCGGACCTTGCGACAGTTAACCAAGCCTTGACGCGAACCGGCGACCCTGCGGCCGACCAAGCTCCGTCTGGACCCGACCATGTCGCGCATGACCGTCCATCTCGCAACCGCCGCCCTGATCGCGCTGGCGCCCGCCGCCATGGCGGGGGAGCGCGCGCCGGCGCAGACCCAGGCTCAGGCCCAGCCGCCGCAGGCCGCCGCGCGCCAGCCGGCCTCGGCCCAGGTGCGGGCGACCTACGACCGCACCGACGCCCTGACCCGATCGGTCTTCTGGGCGCAGGAGCAGGAGATCAACCCGGCCGACCCGGTGGCCGGGGTGAAGCTGGCCCAGGCGCTGCGCGAACTGGGGCGCTACGATCAGGCGGCGACGACGGCCGAGACGACGCTGACGGTGCAGCCGACCAATCTGGACGCCATGCTGGAGCTGGGCCGGGCCCACATCGCGCGCGGCCAGGCCTTCTACAGCGTCGCGCCGCTGGAGCGGGCGCGCGATCAGGCGCCGCGCGACTGGCGGCCATGGTCGCTGCTGGGCGTGGCCTACGAGCAGGTGCGCCGCTTCGACGACGCCCACGCGGCCTGGAACCAGGCCCTGGCCCTGTCGCCGGACAATCCCGACGTCCTGACCAACGCCGCCATGGCCGCCATCACCCACGGCGACGCCGCCGGGGCCGAGGCCCTGCTGCGCCGCGCAGCCGCCCAGCCCGGCGCGACGCCGAAGGTCCGCCAGAACCTGGCCATGGCCCTGGGCCTGCAAGGCAAGATGGGCGAAGCCGAGCAGATCCTGCGTCGCGAACTGCCGCCGGACCAGGCCGAGCGGAACCTGGCCTGGCTGCGCGCGCGCGCGGGCGCCGCCGGCGCACCGTCTGCCGAGACGGCGCGGACCTGGGGTTCGCTGCAAGGCGGCTGAGGCGGCTGGATAGCGTCCGTTCCCCTCCGGGCGTCGATGAGACGCGGGCCCTCGCGATGAACCAAGCGACATTCGCCTACGATCGTCCTTCCGGGACGTCCGAAGGACGAACCCGGAACCCAGGAGGACAGCTCCGGCGCTCGATGCGGTTCGATCTGCGCCGCAACCCCTGGGTTCCGGGTTCTTCGCTCCGCTCAGCCCCGGAAGGACGAGGTCGGAAGCGTGGGACCTGAATGTCGATTGGCCTCAGCCGTACATCTCGCCCAGATAGACCCGGCGCACCTCGGGGTCGTTGACGGCCTCGTCGGCCGTTCCTTCGAACAGCAGCGAACCGCCCGAGATGATCGAGACGCGATCGGTGATGTCCAGCGTCTCGCGCACATTGTGGTCGGTGATCAGCACGCCGATCCCCTGCTCCGCCAGATAGCGGATGACCGAGCGGATGTCGGCGATGGCCAGCGGGTCGATGCCGGCGAAGGGCTCGTCCAGCAGGATGAAGGACGGTCGCCCGGCCAGGGCGCGCGCGATCTCGACCCGGCGTCGCTCCCCGCCCGACAGCGCCGTCGCCGGGGCGTGGCGCAGGTGCTCGATGTGCAGTTCGTCCAGCAGGCGCGCCGTCTCGGTCTCGATATCCTTGCGCGGATGGTTCAGCTCGACCACCGCCTTGACGTTCTGCTCGACCGTCATGCCGCGGAAGATGGAGGCTTCCTGCGCCAGATAGCCCAGGCCCATCCGGGCGCGCTGGTACATCGGCTGGGCGGTGATGTCCTCGCCATCCAGCCAGATCGAGCCGGCGTCCGGCGGGATCAGGCCGGTGATCATGTAGAAGCAGGTGGTCTTGCCCGCCCCGTTGGGACCCAGCAGGCCCGCCACCTCTCCGCGCTGCACCGTCAGGGAGACGTCGCGCACCACCTGCCGCTGGCCGAAGGCGCGCGCCAGGTTGCGGGCGCGCAGGCCCTTTTCGGCCGAAGCGGTCGCCGGGGTCTCGACGGCCGCCGGCTCGTCGCGGTTGAGGGCTGAAAGTTCCTTGCGCGCCAAATCTGTCTCCGAGGCCGGGCCTCAGTTCCCGTTCGGATAGAAGACGCCCTGCACGCGATTGCCGGCCGCGCCGCGCGGCGCGCCTTCCATGCGGGCGGATTCGGTGTTGACGTTGTAGGTCAGCCGCGAGCCGGTGACGACGTTCTGACCCTGGGTCAGGACCACGCTTCCAGTCACCACCACCTCTCCGGTGGCCAGGGTGTAGGTGGCGCGGTCGCCGCGCATCGACTGGTCCGGGGTGACGAAATAGACCGTGCCGGTCGCCTCCGCCCGCTGCAGGTCGCCGCCGTCGCCGCTGACCAAGGTCACGGCGTCCGCGCGCAGGCGGTTGCCGCCCTGGGTCGCCTCGGCCCGGCCCTTCAGGATCACCCGGTTGGGCGCGTATTCGACGCTGTCGGCGCCGAAGGCCACGGGCTGGCGGGTCGTCTGCGACTGGGCGTCGCCGATCGTCGGCAGGACCAGCATCGCCGCCGCACCGATCGCGCCAAGGAGTTTCGCCTTCATCGCCGTCATCCGCCTGATCCCGACGGAGTGAGGGTCCCCGTCACCTTGTTGTCGCCCGCGCCGTCGAACACCACCCGCTGGCCCTGGTCGTAGATCGCATAGGACGAAGCGTTGATGGTTCCAATAGGGCCGGTCCCCTGAACGCCCCTTGAACCGGTGACGACGCCCGTGCGGGTGTCGACCACCGCCTCCGGCGTCGTCAGGGTGAAGCCCGTGCCGCCGTCGGATATGCGCACGTTCGGGCCGATCACAACCCTGCGCCCCTGCGGATCATAGGTCCCGCCGTCGGCGGTCAGCTGCGTCACCTTGCGCCCGCCCAGGTTCAGCCTCAGCGCCGGGCCGACCAGGCGGAAGTTTCCGGTGTCCGCGTCCCGCACCGCGCCCTGGGCGCCGATGGTGAAGGCGCGTCCCTGCGCGTCCTGGCCGTGGAACAGGGGCTTGTCCAGCCGCACCTCCTGGCCCTGGCTGGCGCGCCGCTCGACGCCTGACATCACCGTGCGGAAAATGGTCCAGGTCAGGGCTCCGCCCGCCAGCACCAGGATCACGATCGGCAGCACGCGCCGGTACAGCCGCACCCGGCGCGAATGCGCGCGCCAGCGCGCGCCCTCCCGGGCGACCCGGGCCTCGTCGGCCGCATTGCGGGAAGGTTCGGTCAAGCGCGCCTCAGCTATGGGCGAAGATGTCGGTCTCGTCCCAGCCCGCCAGGTCCAGCGCGGACCGGGTCGGCAGGAAGTCGAAGCATTTGGCGGCCAAGTCGGCGCGGCCCTCGCGCGCCAGCATCTGGTCCAGCCGCGCCTTGGCGGCGTGCAGATAGAGGACGTCCGAGGCGGCATAGTCCAGCTGCGCCTGGCTCAGTTCCGCCGCCCCCCAGTCCGACGACTGCTGCGCCTTGGACAGGTCGACGTTGACCAGTTCGCGCACCACCTCCTTCAGCCCGTGCCGGTCGGTGTAGGTGCGCGCCAGCTTGGAGGCGATCTTGGTGCAATAGACCGGCCGCGTCTCGACGCCGAAATGCAGCTGGAACATGGCGATGTCGAACCGGCCGAAGTGAAAGATCTTCAGCACTTTCGGATCGGCCAGCAGCCGCTTCAGGTTGGGGCAGTCGTAGGCCGGGCGGTTCAGCCGCACCACATGGGCGTCGCCATTCCCCGACGACAGCTGCACCACGCACAGCGGATCGCGCCGGAAGCGCAGGCCCATGGTCTCGGAATCGATCGCGACCTCGGGCCCCAGGTCCAGGTCGTCGGGCAGGTCGCCCTCATGCAGATAGACGGTCATGGGCGGCTTCTTACACGGCGAAGCGCCGGGCTGGAACAGCGACGGCGCCGCGTTCGAGAACGCGACGCCGCCTGAACCCGCAAACCGACGGGACCGTGGACGGTGGTCGTCAGCCCATGGTCGGAATGACGAAACTGGAATCGGCATGCTCCAGCGCCGAGTCCGGCCAGCGCGCCGTGACGGTCTTGGTCTTGGTCCAGAAGCGCAGGCCTTCCATGCCGTGCTGGTTGATGTCGCCGAAGGCCGAGCGCTTCCAGCCCCCGAAGGTGTGATAGGCCACCGGCACCGGGATCGGCACATTGATGCCGACCATGCCGACGTTGACCCGCGCCGCGAAGTCGCGCGCCGCGCGGCCGTTCTGGGTGAAGATGGCGACGCCGTTGCCGTACTGGTGGTTCGACGGCAGGGACAGCGCTTCCTCGAAGGACTCGGCGCGCACGATCTGGAGGACGGGGCCGAAGATTT
This sequence comes from Pseudomonadota bacterium, assembly GCA_023390245.1. GTDB lineage: Bacteria > Pseudomonadota > Alphaproteobacteria > Caulobacterales > Caulobacteraceae > Brevundimonas. The sequence goes on along the minus strand of JAEWDF010000062.1, from coordinate 29,866 downwards.
CCTCCTGATAGGACGACATCCCGGGCTTCACGTGGTCGAACAGCGACGGGCCGATGAAATAGCCCTTCTCGTGCCCCTGCAGGCTGAAATCGCGGCCGTCGACGACCAGCTCGGCGCCTTCCTGCACGCCCTTCTCGATCCAGCCGGCGATCTTGTCCCGATGGGTCTGGGTCACGACCGGACCGTAGTGGGCCTCGGCGTCCGTGGACACGCCAACGCGCAGGTTGGGGATTTCCGCGACCAGGCGCTCGCGCAGGTCGTCGGCGGTCTTCTTCCCGACCGGAACCACGACCGGCAAGGCCATGCAGCGCTCGCCGGCCGAGCCGTAGGCGGCGCCGCTCAGGTCCTTGATCACCTGGTCCATGTCGGCGTCGGGCAGGACGATGCCGTGGTTCTTGGCCCCGCCCATGGCCTGGACGCGTTTCCCGTGCGCGGCGCCGGTCTGATAGACATAGTGGGCGATGTCGGACGAGCCGACGAAGCTGACGGCGTGGATCAGCGGGTGGGTCAGGATGGCGTCGACCGCCGTCTTGTCGCCGTGGACGACGTTCAGCACCCCGGCCGGGGCGCCGGCTTCCATCATCAGTTCGCCCAGGCGCACCGGCAAGGACGGATCGCGCTCCGACGGCTTCAGCACGAAGGTATTGCCCACCGCGATGGCCACGCCGAACATCCACATCGGGATCATGCCGGGGAAGTTGAACGGGGTGATGCCCGCGACCACGCCCAGCGGCTGGCGCATCGAATAGACGTCGATGCCCGGACCGGCGCCATAGGTGTATTCGCCCTTCTGCGCGTGCGGGATTCCGCAGGCGAACTCGATCACCTCAAGCCCGCGCTGGATGTCGCCGCGGGAGTCGGCGATGACCTTGCCGTGCTCGCTGGACAGCAGTTCGGCCAGTTCGTCCATCCGCGCCTCGACCAGGCGCTTGAACTCGAACATGACGCGGGCGCGGCGCTGCGGATTGGTGCTGGCCCAGCCGTCGAAGGCGTTCTGCGCCGCCTGGACCGCGTGGTCGACGTCGCCGGGCGTGGCCAGTTGGACGCGGGCCTGGACCTCGCCGGTGTTGGGATTGAAGACATCGCCGAACCGGCCCGAGGCGCCCTCGAAAGCCTGACCGTCGATGAAATGGCGGATGTCGCGTACCATGCCTCGAATTCCCTATGACGTTTTTGCTGTATGCGGGCCTCATAGCAGGCGAGATCACCCGCTTGCAGGTGAAAAGTGGAACAACCAACCCGGCCGGCCGGTAAAAACGGCGTGTTTGTTCAAAACGAGCGGAAACGCTCAATATTCCAATCGTGCTCGATGAAATATCAATGACTTATGTGTTTGCCGTAAAGGACTTGTTGCGCAATCCATAATCAGGCCCACTCTGCGATCGGCGCCGGTCCGCGCAGTGCGGCCGGGCCGGGGAATGCGGGAATGACGGCGCCGTTTGCGACGGATCGGATCTTCATCGGCGGTGTCTGGCGGGCGGCGAGGGACGGCGCGACCCTGCCGATCGAGAACCCGTCAACGGGCGAGGTCATGGGCGCCCTCGCCGCCGGAACCGCCGCCGACGTGGACGCCGCCGTTCACGCCGCCCGCGCCGCCTTCGACGGAGACTGGGGCCAAACCACGGCGGTCGAGCGCGGCCGCATCCTGGCCCGCATGGGGCGCGAGGTCGAAGCGCGCGTCGACATGCTGGCCGAACTGGAGGCGCTGGACGTCGGCAAACCGCTGAAGCAGGCCCGCAACGACGTGACCGCCCTGGCCCGCTATCTCGAATTCTACGCCGGCGCGGCGGACAAGCTGCACGGCGAAACCCTTCCCTTCCAGGAGGGCTACACTGTCTACACCCTGCGCGAGCCGCACGGGGTGACGGGCCACATCATCCCGTGGAACTATCCGATGCAGATCATCGGCCGGTCGGTCGTGGCGGCCCTGTGCGTCGGCAACGCCGTAGTGCTGAAACCCGCCGAGCAAGCCTCGCTGACCGCCCTCGCGTTCGCCCATATCGCGGCGGATTGCGGCCTGCCCGCGGGCGCGCTGAACGTCGTGACCGGCACGGGCGCCGAGGCGGGGGCGGCGCTGGCCGCCCATCCGGGGATCAACCACCTGTCCTTCACCGGCTCGACCGGCGTGGGCGTCGCCATCCAGCAGGCGGCGGCGGTCAACGCCGTGCCGGTGACGCTGGAGCTAGGCGGCAAGTCGCCGCAACTGATCTTCAACGACGCCGATCTGGACAAGGCCCTGCCCTTCCTCGTCAACGCGGGCGTCCAGAACGCGGGCCAGACCTGCTCGGCCGGATCGCGCGTGCTGGTCCAGCGCGGCGTCTATGATGAAGTCGTGCGCCGCATGGCCGAGCGCTTCAGCGCCCTGAGCGTCGGCCCCGCCATGGACGACCGCGACGTCGGCCCGCTGGTGTCGAAGAAACAACAGGCCATGGTCGAAGGCTTCATCGACAAGGGCCGCGCCGACGGCCTGATCGTCGCCCAGGCGACGCTGGCCGGCCTGCCACCGAGCGGCGCCTATGTCGCCCCGACCCTGTTCGCGAATGTTCCGCCCGATCATCCGCTGGCGCAGCAGGAAATCTTCGGCCCCGCCGTCGTCGTCATTCCGTTCGAGACGGAAGACGAGGCCGTCGCCATCGCCAACGGCACCGAATACGGCCTCGTCGCGGGCGTCTGGACCGCCGACGGCGGGCGGCAGATGCGGCTGGCGAAACGGCTGCGGGCCGGACAGGTCTTCATCAACAACTACGGCGCGGCGGGCGGCGTCGAACTGCCCTTCGGGGGCGTCGGAAAGTCGGGCCACGGTCGCGAGAAAGGGTTCGAGGCGCTCTACGCCTTCACCACCCTGAAGACCGTCGCGGCCCATCACGGATAGCAGGGAGTAAGCGTCTTGGGGGAGAACAGATCGAAGCGGCTGGAGGGCAAGCGAGCGATCGTCACGGGCGGAGCCTCCGGCTTCGGCGCCGGCATCGCACGTCGCTTCGCCGAGGAAGGCGCCCGCGTCATTGTCGCCGATCTGAATGGCGAGGCCGCCCGCGAACTAGCCGCTGAACTGGGCGACGCCGATCTGGGCGTAAAGGTCGATGTATCCAGCGCCCCCGACGTAGCCGCCCTGGCCGAAACGGCGAACCGCCTGCTGGGCGGCGTCGAAATCGTTGTCAACAACGCGGGCGTCGGTCACACGCCCCAGCCGCTGGACGAACTGTCGGACGAAGTCTTCGACCGCATCGCCGCCGTCAACATGCGTTCCATCTATCTGATGTCGAAGGCTTTCGTCCCGGCGATGAAGGCGCAAGGGTCCGGCGCCATCCTGAACATCGCCTCGACCGGCGGGGTCAGCCCCCGGCCCAATCTGACCTGGTACAACGCCTCCAAGGGCTGGGTCATCACGGCCACGCGCGCCATGGCGGTCGAGCTGGCGCCCTTTCAGGTGCGGGTGAACGCCCTGAACCCGGTGGCGGGCGACACCCCCCTGCTGAAGACCTTCATGGGCGCGGACACGCCCGAGGTGCGGGCCAAGTTCCTGGCCTCCATCCCCATCGGCCGCTTCTCGACGCCCGAGGACATGGGCGCCGCCGCCGCCTTCCTCTGTTCGGACGACGCCTCGATGATCACGGGCGTGGCGCTGGAGGTCGACGGTGGCCGCTGCATCTGACCGCGTCTTCAGGCTTCTGGTCCTGCCCGGCGACGGCATCGGGCCGGAGATCATCGCTGAGACCCTGCGCGTCGTCGACTGGGCGCGGAAGGCCGGGCTGCGAGTTGAACTGAGCGAGGCCCTCGCAGGCGGCGCCAGCATCGACGCCGTGGGCGCGCCCATCGCCGAGGACGTGGTGGATCAGGCGCTGGCGTCGGACGCCGTGCTGTTCGGCGCCGTCGGCGGACCGAAGTGGGACCACCTGCCCCGCGCCCAGCGCCCCGAGATGGGCATACTGCGCCTGCGTCAGGCGCTGGACCTCTACGCCAACCTGCGCCCCGCCGTCTGCTTCGACGAACTGCTGGACGCCTCGGCGCTGAAGCCCGAGCTGATCCGGGGCCTCGACATCCTGATCGTGCGCGAGGCCACCGCAGGCGTCTATTTCAGCCTGCCCCGCGCCAACGAGGTCGCCCCCGACGGCCAGCGCCGCGCCTACGACACCCAGGCCTATACGGAGGCTGAGATCGCGCGCGTCTGCCGCACGGCCTTTGAACTGGCCCGCACCCGCCAGCGCCGCGTCTGCTCGGTCGACAAGGCCAACGTCATGGAGACGGGCGCCCTGTGGCGGGCCGTGGCGACCGAGGTCGCCGCCGACTATCCGGACGTGGAGCTGTCGCACATGTACGCGGACAACTGCGCCATGCAGTTGGTCCGGCGCCCGGACCAGTTCGACGTCATCGTCACCGACAACCTGTTCGGCGACATCCTGTCGGACGCGGCGGCGGCCCTGACGGGCTCGCTGGGCCTGCTGCCCTCCGCCTCGCTCTCAGGCTTGGGTCAGGGCGGACGCAGCCGGGGCCTGTATGAGCCGATCCACGGCTCGGCGCCCGATATCGCGGGACAGGGCATGGCCAACCCGATCGCGACCATCCTGTCCCTCGCGCTATGCCTGCGCTGGTCGTTCGACCGGGCAGACCTGGCCGACAGGCTGGAGCGCGCCGTGCGGCGGGTCGTGTCCAGCGGCGTCCGCACGCCCGACATCGCGGCTCCGGGCGTCGCCGTCGTCTCCACCCTTCAGATGACCGACGCGGTTCTGGCCGCGCTGGACGCAGAGTTCGCGTGAGGATCGACCGATGAGCGCCTCCACCCTGCAGACCGTCATGGATCTGATCGACAGCCGCACCGACGAGCTGGTCGCCCTGACGCAGGACCTGATCCGCTTCCCCACCATCAACCCGCCGGGCGAGGCCTATCGGCCCTGCGCCGAATACATCGGCGAGCGGCTGAAGACGCGCGGCTTCACCGTCGAATATGTGCGCGGCGAAGGCTCGCCGGGCGACAGCGACCAATACCCGCGCACCAACGTCATCGCCCGCTGGCAGGGCTCCGAGCCCGGTCCCTGCGTCCATTTCAACAGCCATATCGACGTGGTCGAGGTCGGGTCCGGCTGGACCGTCGATCCCTTCGGCGGCGAGGTGAAGGACGGCCGCGTCTACGGCCGGGGCGCCTGCGACATGAAGGGGGGGCTGGCCGCCTCCATCCTCGCGGTCGAGGCCCTGATTGATTCCGGCCTGCCCCTGCCCGGCGCGCTGGAGATCTCCGGCACGGTGGACGAGGAATCCGGCGGCTATGGCGGCGTCGCCTATCTGGCCGAGCGCGGCTGGTTCTCGGAGCCGCGCGTCAACCACGTCATCATCCCCGAGCCGCTGAACGTGGACCGGGTCTGCATCGGCCACCGCGGCGTCTGGTGGGCCGAGATCGAGACCAAGGGCCGCATCGCCCACGGCTCCATGCCCTTCCTGGGCGACTCGGCCATCCGCCACATGGGCGCGGTGATGGAAGAGTTCGAGAGCAAGCTCTACCCCGCCATGGCCGCCCGCCATTCCGACATGCCGGTGGTGCCCGAGGGCGCGCGCCAGTCGACGATGAACATCAACTCCATCCACGGCGGTCAGGCCGAGGGCTTCGACGGCCTGCCCGCGCCCTGCGTCGCCGATTCCAGCCGCATGGTCATCGACCGCCGCTTCCTGATCGAGGAGACGCTGGAGGAGGTGAAGGGCGAGGTGAAGGCCATCCTCGACGGTCTGGCGGCCCAGCGCCACGGCTTCCGCTATGAAATGCGCGACCTGTTCCAGGTGGCGCCCAGCATGGCCGACCGCGACGGTCCCGTGGCCAGCACGACCGCCGCCGCCATCGAGACGGTGCTCGGCAAGAAGGCCAAGTTCGTCTGCTCCCCCGGCACCTATGACCAGAAGCACATCGACCGGATCGGCAAGCTGAAGGACTGCATCGCCTACGGCCCCGGCGTGCTGGACCTGGCGCACCAGCCGGACGAATGGGTCGGGATCGACGACATGACCAACTCGGCCAAGGTCATGGCTCGCGCGGCCTATGACCTGCTGACCCGCAGACGGAGCTAGGCGGCGTGGCGCGCGGCGATACGGACGAAGAGAACATCATCGGCCCGCGCCTGAGGGCGTTGCGGGATCGGCTAGGCCTGTCGCAGAGGGCGCTGGCCCGCAAGGCCGGTGTTCCGTCCAGCACCGTCAGCCTGGTCGAAAGCGGCCGCACCAGCCCCTCGGTCGGCTCGCTGAAGCGGCTGCTGGACGCGGCGGGCGTGTCGCTGGGCGAGTTCTTCAATTCGGAATTCGAGACCCCGACCAAATACTTCTATCGCCACGACGAACTGACCGACATCTCGCGCGGCGATGTCTCCTACCGCCAGCTCGGCTCCGGCCACGACAGCAGCCTGCAGATTCTCTACGAGACCTACCAGCCCGGCTCGGACAGCGGCCGGGTCCTGCTGTCCCATGAAGGCGAGGAAGGCGGACTGATCATTTCCGGCCGGCTGGAGGTCACCGTGGACGGCCAGTCGCGTGTGCTGAAGGCCGGCGACGGCTATCTGTTTCCCAGCGTCCTGCCGCACCGGTTCCGCAATGTCGGCGACGCCCCGTGCGTGGTCATCAGCGCCTGTACGCCCCCGACCTTCTGACCGATCTGCTTGGATTGATCGGAATTTTGATCAAGAAATTATAATTCCAATACATGTCAGGGATTTGCACCGGTAAAGAAATAGGCTTGCCGCATCCCGCGTTTCGCCAGCTACTTCGTGCATGAGACTGGGATAAGCGGCGGAGGTGAGGCGGCGAGCGCCGCAGGGCGCAATGCTCCCGATCCGACGTTGGATGCAGGGATGGCGAGCCCCTTGTCTCGCCGCAAGCCGCGCAAGATCGCTCAGAACGATCCATGCGGCGCCAAGAAGGGATGAGGCGATGAATCGTCTTTTGGTCAGCGTATCCGTCGGGGCGCTCACCGCCCTGTCTTCCACCCTGGTCCCGGCCCCCAGCGCCCTGGCGCAAGAGGCGCAGTCCGACCGCCCCGCCATGGTCGACGACGTCATCGTCACCGCCCAGCGCCGCGAGCAGGCGGCCCAGGACGTGGGTATCGCGCTCAGCGTCCTCAGCGGCGAAAGCCTGACGCAGCAGGGCGTCACCAACGTCAACCAGCTGCAGAACGCCACGCCGAACCTGGAGGTCGAGCCGGCCTTCGGCGGCGGCGCGGCCCAGTTCCGGATGCGCGGCGTGGGCTTTCAGGACTACGCCTCCAACAACTCGCCCACCGTCGGCGTCTATGTGAACGAGGTCGCCTATCCGGTCCCGGTGATGACCCAGGGGCTGATCTTCGACATCGACCGGGTCGAGGTGCTGCGCGGGCCGCAGGGCACGCTGTACGGCCGCAACACCACCGGCGGCGCCATCAGCTTCGTCACCAAGCGCCCGACCGAGAGCCTGGCGGCCGGCCTGATGACCGAATGGGGGACGTTCGAGCAGTTCCGGGCCGAGGGCTACGTGTCCGGCCCCGTGGCCTCGACCCTACGCGCCCGCTTGGCCGTATCGACGGAACAGGGCGGCGCCTGGCAGCGCAATCGCGACACGGGCGAAAGCCTGGGCGACGCCGACCGCACCGGCGCTCGCGCCCTGATCGCGTGGGCCCCGAGCGAAAGCCTGTCCTTCCTGCTGGATGTCCACGGCGGCGTCGACAAGTCGGAGAACCAGGGCCTCTACCTGCTCAGCGACCTGCACACCCGCCTGGGCGCCGGTCCGGTCATTCCGGCCGACAAGGATCATTCCAAGACGGGCTGGGGCATGTCGCCGCGTTTCGCCGCCTCGATCGGCCGCGATCCCGACGCCAAGCCGGGCCGCGACAATACCTCGTGGGGAACCTCGCTGAACGCCAACCTGGCGCTGAACGGCATGGCCCTGACCAGCATCACCAGCTACGAGACCCTGGACCGCAGCGAATACGGCGACTGGGACTCCAGCCCCTCGGTCGAGGCCGACACCTTCTTCGGCAGCGACGTCGACGTGGTGTCGCAGGAATTGCGCCTGGCCTCCGACAACGATAGCCCGCTGACTTGGGTAACGGGCTTCTACTATTCGAAGCAGAAGCTGAACGAACGCTACTACTCGGACTTCACCGACATCTATGGCACCTACGCCCAGGTCACCTACGACCAGTCGGTCGAGTCCTGGAGCCTGTTCGGCCAGGCCGAATACGCTTTCGCCGAGCGGTGGAAGGCCATTCTCGGCCTGCGCTACGAGGAGGAAACCCGCGAGCTTCAGGGCTTCGGCTCGGCCTTCGGCGGCGCCACCGCCTTGCCGCCCACCTCGGTCGACACCAAGATGACGCCGCTGACCGGCAAGGCGGCGCTGGAGTTCAAGCCCGCCGACAACGTCCTGATCTACGGCTCGGCCAGCCGGGGCGCCAAGTCGGGCGGCTTCACCACCTACAATACCGGCGACCGCAGCGGCATCGAGCCGTTCAACCCGGAAATCCTCTGGGCCTACGAGGCGGGGTTCAAGGCCGACCCGTCGCGGTCGTTCCAGTTGAACGGCGCGGCCTATTACTATGACTACACCGATCAGCAGGTCCTGTCGGCGGTGTGGGGCCAGAACGGGCCGGTCGGCCGCTTCACCAACGTGCCTTCGTCCCACATCTGGGGGGCGGAACTGGAAGCCGTGCTGCGTCCGGTTTCGGGGCTCAGGATCAGCCAGTCGCTCAGCTACAAGAAGGGCGAGTACGACGAGTACGAGGCCATGGACGTCGCGGCTTCCCGCCTGGCCGGCGAAGCCGTCTATGTCGACATGTCCGGCGATCCGATCCTGTTCCCGGCCTGGAGCTATTCCGGCTCCGTCAGCTACGACTGGACGCTTAGCGGCTTCGCCGTCACGGCCGAGACCAACTACAGCTATCGCGACGACTATCCGTCCTGGCTGGGCGTCAAATACGATGTCCCGTCCTATTGGCTGGCCAACGCCAGCGTGACGGTCGGGCCCGAGAACGCCAACTGGTCGATCGCCTTCTGGGCCCGCAACCTGTTCGACCAGGACTACGACCTGACGCGCAACTTCTTCACGAGCGCCGACATCGCCCAGCCGGGCCGTCCGCGCACGATCGGCGTGCGCCTGAGCCTGCAATATTGATCCACCTCTCGCGGACAAGGCGGTCGCCGACGTGTACGCGAGAGGTTTGAAGACGCTCACAATCCTGATCGTGCGGATAAGAAGATTACTGATTTCAATATGATGAGAAGAGGCAATAACAGTCTTTCCTTTGGGAGCCGTTCGTCCGCTACTGCTTTTCAAAGCGAGGATGACCCCATGACCGGCAGGGCCGCCAACGACCTTGATCCCTTCTGGATGCCGTTCACGGCGAACAGGGCGTTCAAGGTCCAGCCGCGCCTTTTCGCCTCGGCCAAGGACATGCATTACTTCACGCCCGACGGTCGGGCGGTGCTGGACGGGACGGCGGGCCTGTGGTGCGTCAACGCCGGCCATGCGCGCCAGCCCATCGTCGAGGCCATCCAGCGCCAAGCCGAGGTTCTCGACTACGCTCCGACCTTCCAGCTGGGCCATCCGCTGGCCTTCGAACTGGCGTCGCGCCTGGCGATGCGGCTGCCCGGCGACCTGAACCACGTCTTCTTCGCCGGCTCAGGCTCCGAGGCGGTGGACACCGCGCTCAAGATCGCCTTCGCCTATCAGCGGGCCCGAGGGTTCGAGAACCGCACCCGCCTGATCGGCCGCCAGAAGGGCTATCACGGCGTCGGCTTCGGCGGCATTTCCGTCGGCGGCCTGGAGAACAACCGGCGCGGCTTTCCCACCCTGCCCGGCGTCGACCACCTGTCGCACACGCTGAATATCGAAGAGGCCGCCTTCACGCGCGGCCGGCCGACCTGGGGCCTTCACCTGGCCGACGAACTGGAAGCGCTGATCGAGACCCATGGCGCCGAAACCATCGCCGCCGTGATCGTCGAGCCCATGTCCGGCTCGGCCGGCGTCATCGTGCCGCCGGTCGGCTATCTGGAGCGGCTGCGCGAGATCACGGCGCGGCACGACATCCTGCTGATCTTTGACGAGGTCATCACCGGCTTCGGCCGCCTGGGGGCCCTGACGGCGGCCGAGGCGCTGGGCGTCACCCCCGACCTGCTGACCTGCGCCAAGGGACTGACCAACGGCGCCGTGCCCATGGGAGCGGTCGGCGTCAGCGCCGCCGTCTATCAGGCCGTGGTCGAGGGCGCGGCCGCGCCGGGAATCGAATTCTTCCACGGCTACACCTATTCCGGCCACCCGCTGGCGGCCGCAGCGGGGCTGGCGACGCTGGATGTCTACGAGAGCGAAGGCCTGTTCCAGCGCGCGGCCGAGCTGACGCCCTACTGGCAGGACGCGGTGCACGACCTGAAGGGCCTGCCCCACGTCATCGACATTCGCGACATGGGCCTGGTCGCCGCCGTCGAACTGGCCCCGCGCCCCGAGGCGCCCGGCGCACGCGCGACCGAGGTGTTCCACCGCGCCTTCGACGAAGGAATCCTGATCAGGGTGACGGCGGATGTCATCGCCCTGTCGCCGCCCCTGATTATCAGCCGCGCCCAGATCGATGAGTTGATCGGCCGGCTTTCCACAATCATCCACCAAACGCCGTAGTTCATGTCTGTCTTGAGGGGGACAAAATGAAGACGAAAATCCTAACATCATCCGTCAGCCTGCTGACGATTGCTTTCTGTACCGCCGCGAACGCTCAATCCGAACCTCGCGCACAGGATCATACGGCGACCCGCGTCGACGACATCATCGTCACCGCCCAGCGCCGGGAACAGGCCAGCCAGGACGTCGGCGTCTCGCTCAGCGTCGTCGGCGGCGAGCAGCTGGATGAAAAGGGCATTTCGGTCGTCAACGACCTGGAGAACGCCGTCCCCAACATGGAGGTCGACAGCCAGTTCGGCGGCGGCCAGCCCCAGTTCCGCATCCGCGGCATCGGCGCGCGCGAATATTCCTCGAACAACGCCTCCACCGTCGGCATCTACGTCGATGAAGTGGCCCACCCCTATACGGTGACCACCCAGGGCGCCCTGTTCGACATCGCGCGCATGGAGGTTCTGCGCGGCCCGCAGGGCACCCTGTATGGCCGCAACACCACCGGCGGCGCGGTCAATATCATCACCAACGCCCCGACGGCCGATTTCCAGGCCGGCGTCAACGCCGAATACGGGACCTACAACCGCTACAAGGTCGAGGGTTATGTCTCTGGCCAGATCGCGCCGAGCCTGCTGGGCCGCCTGGCCGCCGTCACCGAACAGGGCGGCGCCTGGCAGTATAACCGCGACACCGGCGAGAAGCTCGGCGACCTGGACAAGACCGCCGTGCGCGGGCGGCTGACCTGGGACATCAGCGAAACCGTCACCGCCGACCTGAGCGCCACCTATTCGGTGGACAATTCGGACGGCCGCGGCTTCCGACTGCTGGGCCCCTACACGGTCGCCGACGGCAGCGTGACCTATCCGGCCGACACCGCCTGGCGCATTACCGGCTGGGGCATTTCACCCCAGATGGCGGCCAAGGCCGGCGTCTCGACGGACGCTAAGCCGTTTCGTGACAATGACGGCTTCGACGTCAGCGCCCGCATCAAGGCGAACCTGGGTTGGGCCGATCTGACCTCCATCACCGCCTATCAGACCTTCTCACGCAAGGAGTTCAACGACTGGGACGGCACGCGCTTCCACGAGTCGAACGTTTTATTCTACAATGAGATCAATGTATTCGAGCAAGAGCTCCGGCTCAGTTCGAACCGTGACGGCCCCTTCCATTGGATGATCGGCGCCCACTACGCCGACGAGAGCAATGACGGCGGCTTCTACACCGAGTTCCGGGGCCTCGCGACCCTGATCAATACACAGTATGAACAGTCGGTGTCGGCCTTCGGGGTCTTCACCCATAACTCCTACCAGGTCACGGACCGCCTGAACCTGATCGCCGGCCTGCGATGGGAGACGGAGGAGCGGACCCTGCGCAGCGGCGGCACCTATGTCGAGCCGGCCCCGCCGCCAGCGGCCGTCACCTATGATACCGACCTGGACGAGGTGTCCGGCCGCCTTGGTCTGGAATACAAGCTCGCGGACGACGCCCTGTTCTACGCCAGCGTGGCGCGCGGCGTGAAGTCCGGCGGCTTCACCACCTACAACGCAACATCCGCGACCCCGTTCAAGCCCGAAATCGTCATCGCCTATGAGACGGGGATCAAGTCTGACCTGTTCGACCGTCGCCTCCGCGTGAACGGCGCCCTGTTCTATTATGATTACAAGAATCAGCAGGTTCAGGGTCTGGAATACAGCCGCGACACGGGCCGGCTGGGCAAGATCACCAATGTGCCCAAGTCACACATCTGGGGCGGCGAAGTCGAACTGACCTGGGTTCCGGTCGACGGCCTGACCATCAGCCAAAATCTGGGCTACAAGACCGGCGAGTACGACGAATACTTCGCCATCGACGGGCCAGCGACCGACGCCGCCAATCCGCCGAACGGTCCCTGGGATGTCATCATCGCCAACGACCGCTCGGGCGAACGCCTGGCTTTCCCAAAGATGAACTACGGCGGCTCGATCGCCTATGATTGGGGAATGTCAGGTTGGGATCTGCGCGCCGAAACCAACTACAATTATCGGGATGAACTGTATTCCGTCACGTCCTCGTCGATTATCGACGCGTACTGGCTATGGAACGCCAACTTCAGCATCGGCCCGTCGAACGCCAACTGGCGGGCGGGCCTTTGGGTCCGCAACCTCTTCGACACCTACTATGAAGAGACGCGCAACGGCTTCAACGGTTCGGCCCGTCCGACCACCTCGCCCAGCCAGGGCCGCACCTACGGCGTGCGGCTGTCGATAGACTTCTAAGACGTCCTCCCCATGAGGCGGATCGACTTTCGGGTCGGTCCGCCTCATGGGGAGGATCGACTTTCGGGTCGGTCCGCCGCTTGCCAAAGAGCGTACTCATGAGTTCTTTCGCCCCTCGCCTTGATCGCCGCGCCCTTCTGACGAGCCTGGTCGTCGCACCCGCCGTGCTGAGTTTCGGCCGGGCCCTGGCGGGCGGCGCCTATCTGTTTCCGCTGGGAGTCGCCAGCGGCGATCCCGCGCCCGACGGTTTCGTGCTGTGGACCCGCCTGGCGGCCGATCCCCTGGCCGCCGACGGCCTGGGCGGCCTGTCAGGCGACATCTCGGTGCGCTGGGAGGTCGCGGCGGACGACCAGTTCCGCCGCATCGCCGCGGCCGGCGACGTGACCGCAACCAGCGAGGCCGCCCATAGCCTGCATGTCGAGGTCGCGGGTCTTCAACCGGGTCGCCCCTACTGGTACCGCTTCACCGCCCAAGGCCAGCAGAGTCCAGCCGGCCGCGCTCTGACCACGCCCGCCCCAAACGCCGGGGCCGACCTGCTGCGTCTGGCCGTGGCTTCCTGCTCGCACTGGGAGCGCGGCTATTTCAGCGCCTATGGCCACATGGCCGACGAGGTGCCGGATATGAGTCTCTTCCTGGGCGACTACATCTATGAATACACCCTGGGACCCGACCGCGCCGATCAGGTGGTCCGTCCCTACAATCTCGAGGAAGCCACGACCCTGGCGGGGTATCGCAACCGCTACGCCCTGCACCATGCCGACGCGAACCTGCAACGCCTGCACGCGATCGCGCCCTGTGTCGCCATCTGGGACGACCATGAGGTGCAGGATGATTATTCCGGCGTGTGGTCCAAGACGTCGGGGGTTTCGCCCAGCGACTTCCTGCAACGCCGCGCCGCCGCCTATCAGGCCTTCTACGAGGCAATGCCGATCCGCCGCACACGGCTGAGCGCCACGTTGCAGATGCCGATCTATCGCCGCGTCCGCTATGGCAAGCTGGCCGAGTTCTTCATGTTGGACGGGCGTCAGTACCGCTCGAGGCAGCCGTGCAGCGACGGCGAGAACGGCGGCAAGGGTCAGATCGTCGCTGACGCCACCTGCACCGATCGCCTGGATCCGTCGCGCACCTTCCTGGGCTTCGAGCAGGAGCGCTGGCTTTACGACGGCCTGGCCGGGGCCGACGCCCGCTGGAACGTCCTGGGTCAGGACCTGGTCATGGCCGGCCTGCGCCTTGCCCGTGGACCGGAAGACGAAAACCGCTACTGGACCGACACCTGGGACGGCTTCCCCGCCGCGCGCGACCGCCTGACCCGGGCCTTGGCCGAACTGAAGCCGTCCAACCCCGTGGTGCTCAGCGGCGACTATCACTCCTTCTGGACCAATGACGTGAAGCTGGACAGCGCCGACCCATCGTCCCCGACGGTGGCGACCGAATTCGTCGGCACCTCCATCACCTCGACCGGCCCCAGCTATGAAGGGCTGATGGCCGTCATGCCCAACAACCCCCAGGTGAAGTTCTTCGACAGCCGCCCGCGCGGTTACATGTCCATCGACATCCGGCCCGACCGTATGGACACGCGCTATCAGGTGATCAGCGACGTGCGCGACCCCAAGGCCAGCCTCTCGACCTTGAGATCCTGGACGGTGGAGTCGGGCCGCCCCGGCGCCATCGCCGCATGACCCTTTCCGCCGGAGTTTTCCCATGACCATGCGCCTCGTCCCTCCTTTCGTCGCGATGAGCCTGGCCGTCGCCGTAGGAAGTGTTTTAAGCGGTTGCGCCGGCACGATTCCCGCACCGACGGAGATGGTCTCGACGCCTGCGCCCCCTACGACCTTCTGGGCAGGGTTCCAGGACCATCCGCACGGCTATCTGACGGCCGAGAATGCGCCGAATGCAGCCAACTTCCTGCCCCCCCCGCCGGAGGAGGGCTCGCCGCCCGAACAGGCCGACATCGCCGCCTATCGCGCCATGCGGGCGCTGGAGGGAACCGAACGCTGGGCGATCGCCCGCGCCGACAATGAGATCGAGACGCCTGGCGCGCCGCGCGCCTTCGACTGCGCGCTCGGCTTCAAGTTCGAGCCGGAAAGGATGCCCACTCTGACGCTCCTGTTCGGCAAGATGCTGGGCGACCTGGAGATGATCCAGACCCCGGCCAAGCGGGGCTGGTTCCGCAAGCGTCCCTTCGTGGTCGAGCCCCTGCCCACCTGTATCGCGCCCGAGACCTGGCTGGCGGCCAGCGGCTCCTATCCGTCGGGCCACTCGGCGCTGGGCTGGGCCTGGTCGCTGGTGCTGGCCGAACTGGCGCCCGACCGCGCCGACGCCATCCTGCGTCGCGGCCTGGCCTATGGCGAAAGCCGCGCGGTGTGCGGCGTCCACTACGTCAGCGATGTCGAGGCGGGCCGCATCGTCGGCGGCGTGATCGTCGCGCGGCTGAAGGCGGATCCGGGGTTCCAGGCCGACTTCGCCCGGGCCAAGGAAGAATTCGACGCCGCCCGCGCCGCCGCGACCGAAACCACCGCCGCCTGCCCGGCCTCTCTGGCGCGCCAGCCCTGGTGAAGCGCGCCTATTCGATGGCGACGAGAGAAATCCATCACGTGGACTGACTAAGATCGGTCGCATCGCAAGGGGGAGATCGAGGGACGGTGGCGAAGACGGAGGTGGTGACAGGCGTCGCGAGAGCATTACGAGGGCGAGATCGGAACGGCGGGCCTCGGTCCGGCCTGATCACGCTCGCGCTGTCGCTGGTCCTGTGCATCGTCTGCGGCCTGATCGCGCCGCAGGTCCAGGCGCAAGCCCAGCCCGCCCGTGACCGCCTGATCCTGGGCCTGCCTCTGGAGCCGCCGAACCTGGACCCGACCTCGGGCGCGGCGGCGGCGGTGGACGAAGTGGTGTACGCCAACGTCTTCGAGGGCCTGACCAAGCTGACCCAGAACGGCGCGGTCGCCCCGTCCCTGGCCGAGTCGTGGGAGGCCGCGCCCGACGGCCTGACCTGGACCTTCCACCTGCGGCGCGGCGTCACCTTCTCGGACGGCTCCCCGTTCAACGCCTCGGTCGCCAAGTTCTCTCTCGACCGCATCACCGCCGAAGG
The DNA here is from genome assembly GCA_023390245.1 of Pseudomonadota bacterium. Taxonomy (GTDB): domain Bacteria; phylum Pseudomonadota; class Alphaproteobacteria; order Caulobacterales; family Caulobacteraceae; genus Brevundimonas. The sequence goes on along the minus strand of JAEWDF010000062.1, from coordinate 13,921 downwards.
CTCGACCAACGCCCAGAAGGCCCTGTTCGAGCCGATCCGCAACGTTGAGATCGTCGACCCGGCGACCCTGCGCATCCATCTGTCGCGGCCAATGGCGACCCTGCCCTATGTCCTGGCCTGGGGCGACGCCGTCATGGTCTCGCCCAGCAGCGCCGCGACCAACGCCGTCACGCCGGTCGGCACCGGCCCTTTCAAGCTGCAGGGCTGGCAGCGTGGCAGCCAGCTGACCCTGGTCCGCCGGAACGGCTACTGGGGCCCCGCTCCGCGCCTGAACACCGTCGTCTTCCGCTTCATCAGCGACCCGACCGCCGCCTTCGCCGCCGTCAGCGCCGGCGACGTGGACGCCTTCCCCAACTATCCCGCGCCCGAGAACGTGGCCCAGTTCCAGCGCGACCCGCGCTTCCGCGTCGTCGTCGGCGCGTCCGAGGGCAAGGTCATCCTGGGGATCAACAACACCAAGGCGCCGTTCAACGACGTGCGGGTGCGCCGCGCCCTGTCCTACGCCATCGACCGCGACGCCCTGATCCAGGGCGCCATGTTCGGCTTCGGCCAGCCGATCGGCAGCCATTATTCGCGTCAGGCGCCGGGCTATGTCGACCTGACCAGCCTCTATCCGCACGATCCGGCCAGAGCGCGCGCCCTGCTGGCCGAAGCGGGCTATCCCAACGGCATCGACGTCACCCTGCGCCTGCCGCCCCGTCCCTATGCCCGGCGCAGCGGCGAGGTGCTGATCTCGCAACTGGCGCAGGCGGGCATCCGCGCCAGGATCGAGAACCTGGAATGGGCCCAGTGGCTGGATCAGGTGTTCAAGCGCCGCCAGTTCGACCTGACCATCGTCGAGCACGTCGAGCCGATGGACTACGACATCTATGGCCGCAAGGACTACTATTTCGGCTACGACAGCCCGGCCTTCGACGCCCTGTTGGCGCAGGTCAACGCCGCCCCGGACGAGCCGACGCGCAACCGCCTGCTGGGCGATCTGCAGCGCCGAATCGCCGAAGACGCGGTCAACGGCTTCCTGTTCCAGTCCTCGCGCATCGGCGTGTGGAAGGCGGACGTCAACGGCCTGTGGATCAACGGCCCCATCGCCGCCAACGACGTCACCGGCGCCTACTGGACCGGCGCGGGCGCAGCGGGCGCGACGGCCGAGCACCGCACCGGCGGCGGCCTGCCCTGGGGCTGGATCAGCCTGATCGCGGGCGTCGGCCTGCTGGCCTTCGTCGCCTGGCGCTTCGGCGCGGCCTGGCTGCTGAAGAAGCTGGGCGGCCACGCCCTGACGCTGCTGGCGGCGACCGTGGTCATCTTCCTGCTGCTCCAGGTCGTTCCCGGCGATCCGGCCAGCTATATGATGGGGCTGAACGCCAGCCCGGAATCCATCGCCGCCCTGCGTCAACAGATGGGCCTCGAAGGCTCAGGCCTTGAGCGCTACTTCGCCTGGCTCGGCGACCTGCTGACCGGCAAGTTCGGGACCAGCTACACCTATCAGGTGCCGGTCGGCGGCCTGATCGCGGAACGTCTGGCCGTGTCCGCGCCGCTGGCCCTGATGGCCACCGTCCTGTCGCTGCTGGTCGCCCTGCCCATCGGCGTCACCGCCGCCAGCCGCCGGGGAACCGCCGTCGACACCGGCCTGATCGGCGTGACGCAGGTCGGCGTCGCCCTGCCCAACTTCTGGATCGCCATGCTGCTGATCCTGCTGTTTTCGGTGAACCTCGGCTGGTTCTCGGCCGGGGGCTTCCCCGGCTGGGATCAAGGTTTCTGGCCCGCCTTCAAGGCCCTGATCCTGCCCGCCGTGGCGCTGGCCGCGCCGCAGGCCGCCATCCTCGCCCGCGTCCTGCGCACCGCCCTGCTGGACACCATGAACGAGGACTATGTCCGCACCGCCCGCGCCAAAGGCCTATCGGTCAAACAGGCCCTGTGGCGGCACGCCCTGCGCAACGCCTGGATCCCGGTCCTGACCATTCTGGGCCTTCAGTTTCCCTTCCTCTTAGCCGGCGGCATCATCATCGAGAACGTCTTCTCCCTGCCCGGCCTCGGCCGCCTGGTCTTCCAGGCCATCACCCAGCGCGACCTGATCGTGGTGCAGAGCGTGGTGGTGGTGCTGGTCTTCGCCGTGGTTCTGGTCAGCTTCCTGATCGACCTGGCCTATCTGTTCGCTGATCCGCGCCTGAGGGGACGCCGCGCATGACCGACGCCCCCGCCATCACCGCCCCCGCCAAGTCCCGCGTGCGTTGGCCCCTGTCGCTGATCGTCGGCGCCACGCTGACCACCGTGGTGCTGGCGACCGCCCTGCTGGCCCTCGTCTGGACACCCTACGACGTCGAGGCGGTGGACATCGCGGCCAAGCTAAACGCCCCTTCCGCCGCCCACTGGATGGGCACGGACCACTTCGGCCGCGATGTGCTGTCGATGATCATGGCGGGGGCGCAGAACTCCCTCGTCGTGGCCTTCGTCGCCGTCGGCATCGGCGTTGCAATCGGCACGCCTCTGGGCCTGACCGCAGCGGCGCGCGGCGGCTCGATCGACGAACTGGTCATGCGCGGCAACGACCTGATCTTCGCCTTCCCCGCCCTGCTGCTCGCCGTGATGATCACCGCCGTCATGGGACTGGGCGCGATCAACGCCGTCATCGCCATCGGCGTCTTCAACATCCCCGTCTTCACCCGTGTCGCGCGCGGCGCAGCGAAAGGGTTGTGGACCCGCGAATACGTCCTGGCCGCCCGCACGGCGGGCAAGTCCAGGGCCCTGATCTCGATCCAGCACATCCTGCCCAATCTGATGAGCCTGCTGGTCGTTCAGGCGGCGATCCAGTTCGCCGTCGGCATCGTCGCCGAAGCGGGCCTGTCCTACGTCGGCCTCGGCGCCCAGCCGCCTGCGCCCAGCTGGGGCCGGATGCTGGCCGAGGCCCAGACCATGATCGGCTTCGCGCCGTGGCTGGCCATCATGCCGGGTCTGGCCATTTTCGTGACCGTGCTGGGCCTCAGCCTGACCGGCGACGGCCTGCGCGACCTGTTCGACCCGCGCGTGCGGCGGGAGCGTTGAGCATGACCGTCCTGGACATCCGCGACCTCAGCCTGTCGATCAGCCAGACGCCGATCCTGAAGAACGTCAGCCTGTCCGTCGCCCCCGGCGAGATCCTCGGCCTTGTCGGCGAGAGCGGTTCGGGCAAGTCCATGACCTCTCTGGCCGTGCTGGGCCTGACGCCGCCGCGCGCGACGATGACCGGCGAAATCCGCCTGAACAGCCAGCTTGTCTCGAACGCCCCCGACGCCGTGATGCAACAGGTGCGCGGTCGCGACGTGGGCATCATCTTTCAGGAGCCGATGACAGCCCTGAACCCCGTCATGACCATCGGCGATCAGGTCGCCGAGACAGTGCGCCTGCACAAGAAAACCTCGCGCAAGGAGGCCCTGGCCGTCGCGCGTTCCGTGCTGGACCGCGTCGGCCTGCCCGCCGAACGCTTCCCCCTGACCCGCTATCCGCACGAACTTTCTGGCGGCCAGAGACAGCGCGTCGCCATCGCCATCGCCATCGCCCTGACGCCCAAGCTGCTGATCGCGGACGAGGCGACGACGGCGCTGGACGTGACGACGCAGGCGCAGGTGCTGGACCTGCTCAAGCGGTTGGTGCGCGAGGACGGCATGGGCCTGATCCTCATCACCCATGACCTGGCCGTCGTGGCCGAAACCGCCGACCGGCTGGCGGTGATGAAGGACGGCGAACTGGTCGAGGAAGCGCCCGTCGCGCGCATCCGCACCGGCATGGCCCACCCCTATTCCCAGCGCCTGCTGGCCAACGCGACCCACGCCCCCACGCGTCGCAGCGTCCCGCAGGCCGACGCCGCCCCCGTGCTTCAGGTCGAGGGCCTGGTGCGCGAATACGGCGGCGCGCCCGCCCTGTTCGGACGGTCGAAAGCCTTCCGCGCCGTCGATCAGGTCAGCCTCTCGATCCAGCCGGGCGAGAGCGTCGGACTGGTCGGCGAAAGCGGCTGCGGCAAGTCCACCCTGCTGCGCGCCACCCTCGCGCTGGAGACGCCGCAGGCGGGCCGCGTCCGGGTCAGGGGCCGCGATATCACCGCCGCGCGCGGCGCTGCCCTGAAGTCCATCCGCCGCGACATTCAGGTGGTGTTCCAGGACCCTTACGGCAGCTTCGATCCGCGCTGGAAGGTCAGCGATCTGGTGGCCGAGAACTTCCACCTGCTGGACGCCAAGCCCTCCCCCGCCGAGGCCCGCCGCCGCGTCGATGAAATGCTGGAGCGCGTCGGCCTGAACAGCGCCGCCGCCGACCGTTATCCGCACGAGTTCTCCGGCGGCCAGCGCCAGCGCATCGCCATCGCCCGCGCCCTGATCACCGAGCCCTCGGTTATCTGTCTGGATGAGGCGGTTTCCGCGCTGGACGTCTCGGTGCGGGCGCAGGTGCTGGACCTGCTGGCCGACCTGTCGGACCGACTCAGCCTGTCCTACCTGTTCGTCACCCACGACCTCAGCGTGGTGCGCACGGTGACGGATCGCCTGCTGGTCATGCAGGCCGGAAAGATCGTCGAACAGGGCGAGACGGCCGCCGTCTTCGCCGCGCCGTCGCACTCCTATACGCAAAAACTTCTGGCGGCGACGCCGGATCTGGTCCGCAATAAAGCTCTGGAAAAGGAAATCGCCGGATGAACCGCAGAACCGTCCTCGGCTCGGCCCTGATCGGCGCCGCAGCCTCCGCAGCAGGAGCCGCCAGCGCCAAACCGGCCGCCCAGAGCGCCGCGCGCGCGTCAGGCCGTACTGGCCGCCTGAACCTGATCACCGACGTCGAGGGCCTCAAGGTCGGTCAGGCCCATGACGCGGGCGTCCGCACCGGCGTCACCGTGATCCTCGCCGAAAAGCCCGCCACGGCCGCCGTCGACGTGCGCGGCGGCGGCCCCGCCGGGCGCGAGACCGACGTGCTGCGCCCCGAAAACCTGGTGCAGGAGGTGGACGCCATCATCCTGTCGGGCGGGTCGGTCTATGGCCTCGGCTCGGCCGACAGCGTGGCTGCCTGGATGGGGATGCGCGGGCGCGGCTACGGCATGGGCGGGGCGCCGGGCGTGCCGCCCTCGCCCATCATCCCGACCGCCTGCCTCTATGATCTGGCCAACGGAGGCGACAAACAGTGGGAGATGGAGCCGCCCTATCGCCGCCTGTCGGTCCAGGCGCTGGAGGCCGCCGGTGACCGCTTCGACCTGGGCACGGCGGGCGCAGGCTACGGCGCCGAGGCCGGCGCGCTGAAGGGCGGGATCGGCTCGGCCTCGGCTGTCATGGCCTCGGGCTGGACGGTCGGCGCCATCGTGGCGGTCAACAGCGTCGGCTCGGTCGTGGCGCCGGGCGGCAAGACCTTCTGGGCCGCGCCCTATGAGATCGGCGACGAGTTCGGCGGCCTGGGCGCGGCGGGCCTCGCCGCCTCGGCCGAGGACTGGGGCCTGTCCAAGTTCGGCGCGCGCCCGCGCGAGAACACCACCATCGCCTGCATCGCCACCGACGTCGCCCTGACCCGGGTGGAGTGCCAGCGCATGGCCATCATGGCCCAGGACGGCATGGCGCGCGCCATCCGCCCGTCCCACGCCCCCTTCGACGGCGACACCCTGTTCTGCCTGTCCACCGGCAAGAAGGTCATCGACAACCCGGCCATGCGCCAGGTCGCCGTCGCCCAATTGGGCAATGTCGCCGCCGATGTCCTGGCCCGCGCTGTGGCCCGCGGCGTCTATAACGCGACCAACTATGAAGGCGTGACCGGCAAGACCTGGCGGGAGATGTAGACCGACCCTGTCGGGGTCGCCGATCAAAACGCGTCCCGGCCGGTCCCGGCCGGGACAGCGTGCTCCCATGCCGAACGTCGCCGTCAGCCTCTATGAGATCATGCAATGAGGGAAAGGGCGCGCGCCCCGAAGGGCCAGTCAAGGGATTTATCGCGCGAGTTCAACACGATAAATCTCTTGACTGGTGCCCAGAAGAGGACTCGAACCTCCACGGCCGTTAAGCCACTGGCACCTGAAGCCAGCGCGTCTACCAATTCCGCCATCTGGGCTCCGTCCGGTCCGCCTTTCGGCGTGCCCATCGGGAAGGCGCGGACCTCTAGGCCAGCGAAGCGACGGGGTCAACAGGGCTTTTTCAGCAATCTTCGCCGGGCGACCGATTTCCTCCCTCCGCGTCGGGTTTACGCGCGTTAGCCCTGTTTGCTCACCCGGCCTTGAGGCCCCTCTCCCTAGGCTCCGGGGCATGGCGGATTCCTCCCTCCTGCTGTCGGCCGAAGAGCGCCGGACCCGCTCCCGACCGGCCTTCCGCAAGGCGCGGCGGCGGCGCGAGCGCGTGCGGTTGCTGGGCGAATGGGTCGACCTGGTCCGGCCCGAGGAGGTCATGCACCATCTGGAGCAGGCGGTCGCCGAAGGCCGGCGCAGCCTGATCGCCAACCACAATCTGCACAGCCTGCATCTGATCCAGGCCGATCCGGAGATGCGCGCCTTCTACGACGCCGCCGAGATGGTCGAGGTCGATTCGACCCCCCTGCTGTGGTTCGCGCGCCTGACCGGCGTCCACGGCCGCAGCTTCCACCGCTGCACCTATCTGGACTGGCGCGCGCATTTCTGGAGCCTGGCCGACCGCAACGGCTGGCGCGTCATGTCCGTGGGTGGCGAGCCGGGCGTGGGCGAGGTCGCCGCCACGCGCCTGGCCGAACGCTATCCGAACGCGCGCATCCAGGTCCGCCACGGCTTCTTCGACATCGCGCCCGGTTCGCCGGGGAATGCGGAACTGCTGTCCGACATCGCCGCCTTCGACCCGCATGTGCTGTTCGTCGGCATGGGCATGCCGCGCCAGGAGCGCTGGATCGTCCGTAACCTGGACCGCCTGCCCGACTGCGCCATCCTGTCGGTGGGCGCGGCCTTCGACTATGAGGCCGGCGTCCAGAAGGCGGCGCCGCGATGGATGGGGCGGCTGGGGATCGAGTGGGCCTATCGGCTGCTGCACGATCCGCGCCGCCTGTTCGTCCGCTATTGCGTCGAGCCCTGGAGCCTGGCGCCGCGCGCCTGGCTTCACATCCGCGAGCGCGCCGGACGTCGGCGCTAGACATCGCCCGTCCGCCTGGGGCTCAATGCGGCGTCCGCCCGAGCGGAGGCCACTGACGGAGCGCCGATGGGCGGAGAGATCGAGCGCGCCGCCGTGGTGGGCGCGGGGTTCAGCGGCCTGCTCACCGCCGTGCAGCTGCTGCGCCGCTCTCCGCGCCTGCACGTGACGCTGATCGAGCGCCGCGCCGACTTCGGCCCCGGCGTCGCCTATGACACCGGCAATCCCCGCCACCTGCTGAACGTGCGCCTGGACAATATGAGCGCCTTTCCCGACGCGCCCGACCACCTGGCGCTGTGGCTGGCCGAGCAGCCGTCGTGGAACGCGCGCGACGGCTTCATCAGTCGGGGCGTCTACGGCGACTATCTGAGACACCTGCTGGTCGAGGCCGCCGACGGCGCGGACGGACGGCTGACCTGCCTGCGGGGCGAGGCGCGCACCCTGGATCGCATCGAGGGACGCTGGCGGCTGGGGCTGGACGACGGCGCGACGGTCGAGGCGGAAGTGGTGGTCCTGGCCCTGGGCAATCTGGAGCCGGCCAGTCCGCCCGGCGTCGGCGAGGCGCTGCGCGCCTCGGGCCGCTATGTCGAAAACCCATGGCGCCCGGCGCCGATCGACGAGGCGGCGCGCGACATCCTGGTGATCGGGACGGGTCTGACCATGGTCGACGCCGTGCTGTCGCTGCGCCGGCCGGGGCGCACATTCACCGCCCTGTCGCGCCGGGGCCTGCTGCCGCAGGAGCATGCGACGGCGCCGCCCGCGCCCTATGCCGGCTCGTTCTCCGGATCGCCCTCGGCGGTGACGCGCCAGGTGCGCGCCGCCCTGGCCGACCACGACTGGCGCGCGGTGTTCGACCGGCTCAGGACCTTCGCCCGGCCGCTGTGGCGCAGTTGGACGCCGGACGAGCGTCGCCGATTCCTGCGCCACCTGCGCCCGCTGTGGGATGTCCGCCGTCACCGGCTGTCGCCGGGGGTGGCGCGCGAGGTGGCGGCGATGATGGAGAGCGGCGAACTGACCGTGACGGCCGGAAAGCTGGCGGACCTGTCGGAACGCGACGGGGCGGTGGAGGCCGCTTGGCGTCCGCGCGGGCGTCGCCGCCCCATCCGCGACCGGTTCGACTTGGTCATCAACTGCACCGGCCCGCTGGGCGCGATCACCCAGAGCCGGGAGCCGCTGATCCGCGACATGCTGCACAAGGGCTGGGTGCGGCCCGATCCGCTGGGCCTGGGGCTGAAGGTCGCCGACGACGGGCGGCTGAAAGCGGCCGCCGAGAACGCCGGCCTCTACGCCGTCGGTCCGCTGACGCGCGGCGCCTTCTGGGAGATGACGGCCGTGCCGGACCTGCGCCTGCAGGCCGCCGCCCTGGCCGAGCGCATCGCGCCCTGACCGTCACATCCCCTCGACAAGGTGCAGCAGGTTGCCGTCCGGGTCCTTGAACCAGGCCAGCCTGGCCGCGCCCGCCTCGTGCACGTCGCCGTTCAGGGTCAGGCCCGGCAGGTCGTAGTGTTCGAACACGACGCCCCGATCCTTCAGCGCCTGCACGGTCTCGACCAGATCGCCCTTCATGTCGAAGACCACGGCGTTGGCCTTGTTGGTTCCGGCGTATTCGGACGGATAGACAAGCAGCCGGGTCGAACCGGTGCGGAAGGCCAGCACGTCGCCGCCCTCTCCGTCCGGCGTCAGGCCCAGGACGTCCTGATAGAAGCGGCGCGCGCGCTCGATGTCGCTGACGGCGACGATGGCGGCGGAATCGCGGTCCTTGAGCATGATCCTCTCCCTATCGGGAGGGCAGCGCCCGGATCGCCGGCAAGGTTCCCGATCAGATCGGCATGGCCATGATCTCCTTGTAGGCGGAGATCACCTGGTCGCGGATGGAGACGACGGTTTCCAGCTGGGTCTCGGCCGAGCTCAGGGCGGTGACGACGTCGATCAGGCTGCCGTGGCCGTTGACGGCGCTGGTCATCTGGGTTTCGGCCGCGCGGGTCTGCTGGCTCATGTCGGTCATGGCCGACTGGACCAGGTCGGCGAAGCCGTTGTCGCCGGCGGCGGGAGCGGGCGCGCCGCCGGTCGGCATCGCTCCGCCCTGGACGGCGGCGTAGGCGCGGGCGGCCATCATCGGATTCATGGCTCAGGTCCTCAGCGCTTGATGATGTCCAGGGTGCGCGTGTCCATCGACCGCGCCGTCTCGATGACGTTCAGGTTGGCTTCGTAGGCGCGCTGCGCCTCGCGCATGTCCATCGCCTCGACCAGGGTGTCGACGTTGGGCCGCATCACATAGCCCTGGGCGTTCGCCGCCGGGTGGGACGGATCGTAGTCCATGCGGAAGTCGCTCTGGTCGGGCCGCACCTCGGCCAGCGCCACCCCGGTCGCGCCGTCCACCTCGCGCGGCTGGAACACGGCGATCTGGCGGCGATAGGGGTCGCCCCCCGCGGTCCGCGCGGTGGACTGGGCGTTGGCGATGTTTTCGGCGATCACGCGCATGCGCGACTGCTGCGCCTTCAGGGCCGAGGCGGCGACGGCCATGGCGCTGTTCGACGGGGGGACGGGATCAGGCATCGGTCAGCGCTCCAGATCAGCCCTGTCCGGGCTTCTTGGCGGCCAGGCGGATCATGGACATGGATTTCTGGTAGAAGCCGATGGCGGCGTCATAGGCCATGCGGCTCTCGGCCATCTTCAGCATCTGCTCCTCGACCACGACCGAGTTGCCGTCCAGCGTGGTTTCCGAATCGGGCGACTTGGTCGGATCGAAACGGGCGGCGGACCCGGCGGGCGAGATGTGGGCGGCGTTGGTGCGCGCCATGCGCAGCCCGCCGCCGGTCCGCATCGCGGCGGCGAAGTCCGTCGGCTGCTTCAGGTCGCGGCCGACGTAGCCGGGCGTATCGGCGTTGGCGACGTTCTCGGCGATCACGCGCTGACGTTCGTCGAGCCAGCTCATTCGGCCCTTGATCTGGTTCAGCAGCGGCAGGTCGGCGACGCCCATGGCGGTCTCCCGGTTCGATGGGCAGAAAATGCCGCCTGCATGGTTAACGACGGGTTATCTCAACGCCTCGTTAACCCTGGCGGTTAACACTCCGGTCAAACGCGTCGCTGGGCGCCGGGCTGTCCTCGCATGAATTTCCTCGACCTTCTCCGCGCCGTCTTCGGCCTGGCCTTCACCCTGGGTCTGATCGGCCTGGCCGCCTGGGCCGCGCGCCGCTATGCGCCCCAGTTGATGGCCCGCCTGCAGGCGCAGAAGGGCGAGCGCCGGCTGAAGGTGGTGGAGACCCTGGTGCTGGACCCCGCCCGCCGGCTGGTCCTGGTGCGCGTGGACGACGAGGAGCGGCTGATCCTGCTGGGCGAGGGCCGCGAGCTGATCGAGCCGCGCCAGCCGGGAATGTTCAAGTGAAGGCGGCGCGGCTGAAGGACCTGTTCGTCACCCCGACAGCCGCCGAATTGAGGCGCGCGGCGCTTCTGTCGCTGTTCACCACCCTGGTCTGCCTGGCCTGGCCGGTCGCGGCGCTGGCGCAGGCGGCCGCCCAATCGGGATCGGCCATCAACATCGACCTGGGGAACGGCTCCGGCCTCACCGCCCGCGTCGTCCAGTTGATCGGCCTGATGACGGTGCTGTCTCTGGCGCCGTCCATCGTCATCATGACCACCAGCTTCGTGCGGATCGTCGTGGTGCTGTCCCTGCTCCGCACCGCCCTGGGCCTGCAGCAGTCGCCGCCGAACGCCGTATTGGTCTCATTGGCCCTGTTCCTCAGCGCCATCGTCATGGCCCCGACCTGGCAGGACGCCTATGATTCGGGGGTCCGTCCGCTGCTGGATCAGCAGATGGAGCTGCCCCAGGCGTTCGATGCGGCGTCGGAACCTGTGAAAACTTTCATGCTGTCTCAGGTGGACCGCGGCGACCTGGCCCTGTTCACCCGGCTGAGCCGGATCGAGGCCCCGCAGGACCTGCAGGACCTGCCGCTCCGCGTGGTCACCCCGGCCTTCATGATCAGCGAGCTGAAGCGCGCCTTCGAAATTGGATTTCTCCTTTTCGTTCCGTTCCTTGTGATCGATCTGGTGGTCGCCAGCGTACTGATGTCCATGGGCATGATGATGCTGCCGCCGGTGGTCGTCTCCCTGCCGTTCAAGCTGATCTTCTTCGTGCTGGTGGACGGCTGGCGGCTGGTCGCGGGAAGCCTGGTCGAGAGCTTCCATCGAGCGTCCGGCGCCGGATAATCCCCCGCCCCGCAAGGGTTTCAGCGCGATCAGCGCTTGCAAAGCCCGGCGAAATCCGCGTTGATCCGTCGGTCCTCGCCCTGTCCGGGCGATTCAAATGGAAACGACCCTCATGACCACTCAAGCCGAACTGATCGCCGCCGTCGCCAAGGACGCGGGCGTCAGCCAAGCGGACGCCGGCAAGGTGCTGACCGCGATCGTCGAGAACATCCACAAGTCCCTGAAGTCGGGCGGCGACGTCCGCATCTCGAACCTGGGCGTGTTCGACACGGCCGAGCGCGCCGCCCGTGAAGGCCGCAACCCGGCCACCGGCGCGACCATCAAGATCGCCGCCTCCAAGGCCGTGCGCTTCCGCGTCTCCAAGCCGCTGAAGGATGCCGTCAACGGCTAAGACGCCCAAGGGTCTTCCCCGCGCGCGGGGCGGGCCTTCGGTCTTCAGGAGCGGGCGGCGGTCGCGCGGCGATCGCCGCCCGTTTCCTTTCGGAAGTCCTGTTTGGCGGCGTTGACCCAGCCGACGAAGGTGTCGGCGCCCGACGCCAGGCCGGCGAAGTCGCTGGCGCCCGCCACGCCCGACAGGCTGTCGTCCAGCGCCACTCGGATGGCGTTGGCCGCCTGCGCCCGGCCGATGAAGGCGCCGTAGCGGCCCTTCAGCCGGGCCAGGCCCGCCCGGTCTCCGGCCAGGGAATAGCCGACGCCGGCCCGGACCAGCCAGCTCTCCTCGACCGGCGACAGCGGCGTCGCCGCATCCTTGTAGCGGTCGCCCAGCCGCGCCTCGTACACCGGCGCCGCCTCGCCCCACTTCTGCTGCTTCCACAGGATGTCGGCCCGCACCTCGCGCGCCGGGGCCGACTGGTCGCGGTCCAGCACTTCCACCGCATGGTCGAAACGGCCCAGGTCCATCAGCGCCCGCGCCTCCAGCGCCCGGCGCTGGCTGTTCACGGCGGTCGGCAGCAGGGTCGTGCGGCTGCCCCACAGGGCCTGGAGCGCCTTCTCCGGCTGGCGGTCCATCAGATAGACGGTGGCCAGGTCGGTGGCGACCTGGGCCTTGGCCACGCCATCCAACCGCTCGTCGACCTGGTGCTGGAGCAGTTCGGCGGCCTGATCCAGCAGGTCGACGTCGATCAGCCGGCGCGCCAGCCGGCGCACCATCTCGTCGCCGTCGGCGCCGATCGGCGTCAGTTCGCGGAAGTCGTAGAACAGGGCCAGGGCCTGGACCGGCTGCAGGCCGTCGGCCGCGCCGTCCAGGAACAGGGCGCGGAAGGCGTCGGCCTGATCCGCCTGGATCCGCGCCGCGCCGGGAATGCCGGCCAGCCGCTTGCCCGCGCTCCTCAGCGCGTCCAGCGCCTCGCGATAGCGGCCCTGCTGCAGATAGATGTCCGACAGCCTGCGGATGACGGCCAGTTCGGTCGCGTCGCCGCGCCAGCGCCATTTCAGCTGCTCCAGCTGCTGCGCGGCGGCGTCGGGCGTGATCGCGCCCTTGTCCATCTCCAGGCCGACCGCGCCCAGGCGCGCGGGAGTGGCGATCCCCTCCAGCGGCGCGCGGGCCACGGCCTTGTAGACCGCCAGCGCCCGGTCCTTGTCCCCGGTCAGGTCGAACAGCCGCGCCTGCACCAGGCGCGCGGTCAGCTGGTCGGCGGCCGGGGCGTTCTGGCTGAAGGCGTAGGTCAGCAGCCGGCCCGCCGCCGGCAGGTCGTTGGTCTCCATCGCCGCCAGGGCGTGGGCGGCGGCGAAACGCGCGCGCCATTCCCTGGGGAAGTCGTCGATCACCGAGGCGGCCCCGGCGAAGGCGCGGCGCGCTGCTTCCCAGTCGCCCTGTTCGGCGGCGATATAGCCCTGCCAGGCCTTGGTCGCCGGGTCGTCGGCCAGGGCGGCGCCGGCGAAGTCGGCCTGGGCCTCCTCCAGCCGGCCGATGGCGGCGCGGGCGGCGCCGCGCAGGCCGCGCACCTCCGGCTCGCCCAGCATGTTCGGCGCCTTGGCGATCAGGGCGTTCAGCACGCCGATCGCCTCGTAGTTCAGGCCCGACCCGACCAGAAAGCGCGCCAGGGCCAGCCGGGCGGCGATCGGGGCGCGGGGGTCGCCCTCGGCCGCGACGGTCTCGGCCATGGCGGCGTCCTGGAGGCGCTGGCGCCGGTCGGAGAAGCCCGCCTCGCCCACCGCCGCCCATTCCTCCAGGATCATCGCCGGATGGTCGGCGCGGCGCGGCGCGTCGATCCCCGCCTCGGCGGCGACCAGCGCGGCCGAGGGCGGCGACAGGGTCAGGCCGTGCGGACGGCTGAAGGTGACCAGGTCGCCGGCCGCCTCGATCCTCAGGTCGTCGGTCGGCGTCTCGACCGCCAGCCCCTGGGCGGTCGGCAGCAGGGTCATGTCGACCGTGGCGCGCGTTTGGGAAAACCCCTTGCCGGGAGCCAGGGCCGTGACGGCGGCGAAACGGTCGCCGACCAGTGGGTCGGTCAGCCACACCGTCCGGGTCGCCCCGGCCATGCGCGCGACCAGGACCGCCGAGCCGTCGTCGGAGCGGTCCACCTCGACGCCCGAGGCGCCCGAGGGCGGCCCGCCCAGCGTCACCGTCCAGGCGCCGCCCTGTCCCTGCGCCGCGACCGGCAGGTTGCCCGGCGCGGCCAGCCGCACCACCGTAT